>CAZPUJ010000377.1:0-6779 GCA_964589725.1 uncultured Planctomycetaceae bacterium | reverse complement strand
CGGAGGGAGTAATCTTGCGCAAGTGGTCAAGCCACAGCGAGGCTAAAACGCTCCTCACGAACAACCACAACCCAAACTCTGACATCCACTGGGCTGTGGTTTCAACATACGAGCGAGGGAATCCGCAGAAATCCCTCGCTTGCGCGTCGGGCTTGTATTTCAACCAAGACGTTGCTTGAAAAGGACGCCGACTACGATGCGTTCGAACGAGTGTTCGCGCACAAGCATGTCATGCGTTGGCACTCACATTACGGGACAACGGGAACCGGACACCTTTATCAAGGACGATTCAAAGCCCCCTGCCGCACAACTCCACGCCTCGTCTGCATCGCTTCTCGCCAGCGACGTCCGTCCGTAGAATCCCCCCGGCCCGCCGACAATCACTCGGCCGTGAGCAACGAGATTGCTCGCGGCCGATTCGTCTTGAATCAGGCACTGAAAGGTCCGCATGGCTCGGCAGTTTTTGAAAGAGCTGAAGGACGGGGACTCCGTCGATGAAGTGTATCTGCTCGCGGACAAGCAATTGCGAGCGAACCGCCAAGCCAATCTCTTCTTGCTGGCGTCGTTGCGCGATAGCACCGGCCAAATCTCCGGACTGATGTGGAACGTCGCCGAGGATTCGCTGACCGACATCCAGGCCGGCAACTTCGTCCGAGTGCGCGGCAAGGTGCAGCTCTTCCAGGGCAACCTGCAGATGATTCTGACGAACATCCGCGCGGTCCAGGACGACACCCTCAACCCTGAAGACTTCGAGCAGCGTCCGACCGCCGACGTCGAACAGTTGCTCAAGCGGCTGCGCGAACTGCTGCTCGCGATCGAACAACCGGCGCTGCGAGCCTTGATGGAGTGCTTCGTGATCGACGAGCCGCTGATGGATGATCTCGTGAAGGCGGCCGCCGGAGTGAAAACACATCACGCTTATCGCGGCGGGCTGCTGGAACACATCGTGAACATGATGGAGACAGCCAAGCGGATCGAAGACCTGTACCCGGCGGTCAATTTCGACCTGCTGCTCGCCGGGATTTTCCTGCACGACCTGGGCAAGGTTCGCGAGATGGGTCTGGACAACGCCTTTGTCTACACCGACGAAGGACAGTTGCTCGGCCACATGATCATTGCGGTCGAGATGCTCACCGCGAAGATCAACGAAGCCATTCGCCTCAGTGGCGAATCGTTCCCCGAGGAAATCGCTCTCCGGCTGAAGCATATGATCGTCAGCCACCACGGCTCGTATGAATTCGGCAGCCCGCGCCTGCCGATGACGCCCGAGGCCATCATGCTGCATTATCTCGACAACCTCGACGCCAAGGTCCACGAGTTCGCTCGCACCATCGTCGACGACCCAAACACCGGATCAAACTGGACCCCGTTCCTCGCCCGCATCGACCGCAAGCTGTTCAAAGGGCAGATGTCATCGGGGTCGTGAGCCGAGGTGACGACATGACGTGGTGGCGATACGGATTGATCTGCTTGGGATTCGTGACAGCGTTGTCGGCGTCTCAATCTTCCGTCAGCTTCGGTCAAGATGATGATGACGAGTTCCGTCCCGCCTTGCTGGCTGAATACCGCGCCGGCGAGCGACGCATCGAACGGATTGACCCCGCTGTCGCGTTTGACTGGCAGGCCGAATCACCCGACCCGCGGCTCGCGGCGGGTCGCTTTGAAGCCACATGGCGGGGGTTCGTGCTCGTGCGTCTCGAAGCCAAGCATCGGCTGCATGCGTTTGTGCAAGGCGAGGTTTCCGTCGAGCTCGACGGCCAGCGCGTGTTGCATGGGCAGGCGAAGCAACCGGGCTGGATCAGCGGCGACGAGTTCTTGCCGCGCTTTGGCGAACGTCGGTTGGTCGTGACGTTTCGCAAAACGGAACGGACCGCGCAGCTCAAACTGTTCTGGTCGTCGGATCTGTTCGGCGTCGAGCCGTTGCCGCCGGAGTTGCTGTTTCACGATCAACCGCGCACCGACTTGGAGTTGATCGACGTCGGCCGCCAGCATTTTGAAGCTCATCGCTGCGATCGCTGCCACGCGGACAAAAACGTCCGCAGCGGCCCAACCGCTCCAGCGTTGGCGCAGGTCACGAGCGGGCGCAGCGTGGCGGACGTGATCGGCAAGTTGTCGGCACCGGCCGGCGAATTGACTGACGCACGCATGCCGCAATTCGGTTTTTCGCGCGACGAGGCCGAGGCCGTCGCCGCGTTCTTGGGGCGACAGTCGGAAAAGGTCACGTTCGACAAAGTCCCGTCGATGAAAGAGGCCGATCGAAAGAAATCGCTCCGTAGCGGCGAGGTCTTGCTGCGGTCGCTCGGTTGTTTGGCCTGTCATCGCGTCGGCGAATTCGGGGAGTCGAACAATCGACCGTTCGCCGGTCCCGAGTTGTCGCGCGTCGGTGAACGGCGTTCGTTACCGTGGCTGTGGACTTGGCTCGCGCATCCGGAGAAATTGAACTCGGACCACCGCATGCCGGTGTTCGCGCTTTCCGATCCGGAACGACATCAACTCGCGCTGGCTCTGTCTGCGCTGCGGACCGATGGGGCAGAGCCAGCGTCGGAGAAGGACGCTCGCTGGACGCAACTCGCCAAGAATGACGAGCTGGTGGAGCGTGGCCGGAATTTGGTCGAGCAAGCTCGCTGCTCCTCGTGCCATCGGCTCGCGGTCGCGACACCCGAAGACGTTTCCACTCCTGTTCGGCTCGTGAATCTCAAACATGGTTGTCTCGAACAAACTGCCGATCGCGCGCGGCTGCGGCCCGCGTTTGGAGCCGGCTTGAACCGCGAGGCAATCCTCGCGTTCTTGACCTCGTACCGAAGTCCGCTCGCGCCCGAAGGACGCTTCGCGCGCGGGCAGCGACTGCTCGAACAGAAGAATTGCCTGGCGTGTCATCCGCGACGCGGCTCGCACGGACTCGGCCTCGCCGCCGTGAAGGTCGCGAAGTCGGACGATGAATTGAATGGACAAACTCCGTCGCTTGTGCCACCGTCATTGAACGGCATTGGCGACAAGCTGTTGGACGAAGCGCTCTCCATTGCTGTGCGCGGCGAGCGACAACCAGTGCGCATGCCTTGGCTGCGAGTCCGCATGCCTCGGTTCAAGCACTCACCGGACGAGTTGGCGGAGTTGACGGGTTACTTCGTGGAGCATGACCGGATTCCGTCGTTGCTTTCGGCGAGCGGGGGGCGTCAGCCCCCTGGTGCGTCTGAGGCAACCGACGTACCTCGTCAGCGGACGGCGCCTACCGAAGCCGCAAGAGCCACTCCACCCATCAGGGGGCTGACGCCCCCCGCTCGCCATGATGCGACCGACGCGCAGACGCTGCTCGCCGGCCAGAGCCTGATGAGCGTCAAAGGTTGGAGCTGCATCGCGTGTCACAAGATCGGCGACTACGAGCCGAAGCACGTCGCGCTGGGTGCTCGCGGTTCGGACTTGCGGTTGCTTGGAAAGCACATGCGGTCGGAGTTCTTCTTGCGCTGGATTCACTCTCCGCTACGAGTTGTCCCCGGCGTCGAGATGCCGTCGTACAACAAGCCGGTCGCCGGAGTGCTCGACGGCGATCTAGTGAAGCAACATGCCGCGCTCTGGCAAGCGCTCAATGACCCCAACTTCCAACCGCCGACGAACCCCGCCAATGTCGAACAACTCTGGGTCGTCAACCCCGGCGAACGTCCGCGCATCATCCGCGACGTCTTCCTCGTCCCCTCGCCTCTCCGGGGAGAGGGCCAGGGAGAGGGGTTGTCGAAGGCTACCCAGATTTCCGTCCCACGGGCATTCGCCGTCGGCTTCGACAACGGCCACTCGCTTTTATTCGATGCCGAGACTGCTTCGATTCGGCAATGGACGTTCGGAGATTTCGCTCGGCAGCAAGTGGTCGGCAAGCGTTGGTTCTGGCAGATGGCGGGCGTCGATGTTGCGCGGTCGCTGCCCGCTCCGCAGTTTGCGCTGCGCCGGAAGTCCGATCCGACAGCGCACGTCCTGATGGCCTCCACTCGAAATGGCGAGCCGATGGGTAATTGCCGAGTCGATCAACACGGCGTCCATCTTGCCTATTATTTGTGCTTCGTGATTGATGAAGAGCCTGATGACATCGCGTGGGAGGAAGCCGCTATTCATGTCGAGGAAACATTGACGCCGGTCACGATCGCCGCGACCGATGCGAGTACCGGTGACAAGTCGCTTCGATCCGGTGTCGAGCGGCGACTGTCGTTGCGCTGGACCAATCACACAAACACCGCTGACTTCGAGTTGTGGTTCGGACGCCCGACAAACATGTCGGGAGTCGGTCAGCCGCGTATCGAGTTTGGAGGATGGGCGCTCTTGCCCGTCCCCGCTGCTCAACCTGAGCTGAAAACAGAGCAGGCAGAACAAGGGACGGGCAAGTGTGCCCATCCTCCGTGGCAGCGGTTACCTGTTCGCGATCAGCCAGACGATGCTTGGGAATGGACCGAACTGCCGATGAAACATGCCATGTCCCGACCATTACCGACGACTCAAGTGTCGCTGAGTTATTCGGCGGAGCTGCAGCGTCAGCAGTTGCCGATTCTCGCGCGGCCGGTTGTCGTCACGGCTCAAAGTCGGATCACGTCGGCTCCCGGATTCGACGGAGTTCAGTTGCCGCTCGATGCGTCAATCATGCCGACTGGTTTTGCGTGGCGTTCCAGCGGCAAGCTCGTGTTCTCGTCGCTGAAGGGACACGTCTTTGCCGCGTCGGATTCCAACAATGATGGCCTCGAAGATCGCTTGAGTTTGTTGCACGAAGGCTTGTCGGCCCCGTACGGAGTGCTTGCACTCGACGCGGTCCAACTCCAATGGCAGCAACGGCGTTTCAACACATCTGTGCTGGAAGCTTCCGCGAAGGACTTCATCTTGGTGGCTTCACGACATGACCTCGCGTTGTTGGTTGATCATGATGGTGATGGCTACTGCGAACTGCAGCAGCGGCTCGCGGGTGATTGGGGACTCACCGACGACTACCACGAATGGACGACCGGTCCCGTTCGCGATTCCAAGAACCGGCTGATCTGGGGACTCTCCAGCGACTACACGGACAAGAATCGTCCGAAGGAGCGCTCGCGCTGGCGCGGCAAGGTGCTGAGGCAGATTCTCGATCCTCGATTCGTTCGAGAGGAAGGCCCGTTCTCGCTTGGACCAACACCGATTGGCCACGCCTTCCGCTACCCAACTGGCATTGCGATCAACGAGCGCGACGAAGTGTTCGTGTCGGATCAGCAGGGAGTACAGAACTGTTTCAACGAGGTCAACTATCTCGTCGAGGGGGCGCATTACGGGGTGCCGGCGGCTCACGAAGAGGACAAGAATGCTCCGGAGATGAAGGCGGCGATTCAGATTCCGCATCCGTGGACTCGCAGCGTCAACGGGCTCTGCTTCCTCACGGGCAATGAGGGGTATACCGATCTGAAGGGGCACGGGATCGGGTGCGAGTACAACAACAAGTTCTTAATTCGCTTCACGACGCAGCGCGTCGGCGACGTCGTGCAGGGAGCGGTCTATCCGTTCTCGATGCCGGACGTAGAGCAAGCTGCCAGCTTGCTGGCGGTCAACGGGCAAGCTGGCAGCTTGCCCCACGGCAACTTTCAGGGACCGCTGTGTATCGGCGTCAGTCCGAAGGGACACATCTACGTCGGCAGCATCGCTGACAGCGGCTGGGCTGGCGGCAACAACACCGGCAGCATTGTGCAGCTCAAGGCGAACGGGCAGCGGCCGAACGGCATACGTGAGATTCGAGCGACTCGTGACGGCTTCGACATCGAGTTTTTTTCCACGGTCGATCGTGCTCGCGCGACCAATGTCGAGAATTACTCGATCTCCAGCTACACGCGCGTCTGGGGCGGAGCGTATGCGACGCCCGATTCCGACCGGCATCGCTGCAAAGTGCTCCGCGCGGAGTTGAGCCAAGACGGCAAGACGGCTCACCTGCAAGTCGATCCGCGTAAACAGGGGGGCTACGTCTACGAAATCGCTTGCCAAGAGGTCGCCTCAGCCGACCAGCCGCTGTGGCCTGCATACGGCTTTTACACGCTGCACCAGATTCCGTAGGTCAGGCTGCTTATCAGTCTGACCTGGTAGCGCCACTCGCTCACGAACGTCGGCAGACCCGCGGGCATATGAGGCTCTGCGGATTGACCTGTTTGTCGCCCGGTCGAGTCAGCCTGGAAAGGCTGACCTACTACTCGGCCGCGGCGGCTTACTTGGGGAACTGAATCGGTCGTTGGAAAGTCGCCAGTGGCAATTGATGCGTGCCCGCACTTGCCACTGGGCACTGAGCATTGGGCACTCTACGATTCCCACCCATGCCGCTCGACGCCATCGCCATCGACGTCCGTAATCTGACCAAGTTCTATCGCGTCTTCCAGAAACGCGAAGGGCTGTGGGCGTCGGTGAAGAGCCTGTTCCACCGCGAATACAAAACCGTTTCGGCTGTCGCCGGAGTCAGTTTCTCGATCCGCCAGGGCGAGATGGTCGCGTTCCTGGGTCCGAATGGAGCGGGCAAGACCACGACCTTGAAGTTGCTCTCTGGCCTGATCTTCCCGAACTCCGGCGACGCGACCGTGCTCGGCTTCACGCCGTGGCAACGCGAGCATGCTTATCGCCGACGCTTTTCGCTCGTCATGGGCCAGAAGAATCAACTCTGGTGGGACTTGCCGGCTCAAGAATCGTTTCGGCTGCATCAGGCCATCTACCGCATTGAGCCGGAGATCTTTCAGCGCCGGCTGGACGAACTGACCGACCTGCTGGAGGTCCGCAAACTCGTCGGCCAACCGGTGCGCGAG
>CAZPUJ010000376.1:0-15186 GCA_964589725.1 uncultured Planctomycetaceae bacterium | reverse complement strand
TCATCCGTCGGGAAAAATTGAGCGCGATCAAACGCAGATCGGTTTGTACTTCTCGCGGCAACCGGTTACGCGAGCCGTTCGCTCGATCCTGGTGATGCCGTTCGGCGGTCCGTTGTCCGGCATGCGCATTCCGGCCGGTGAAAGCAACTCCGAAGTGCATTGCTCGATGACGTTGCCTCGCGACGTGCTGGCACTGGTCGTCACGCCGCACATGCACCTGCTTGGCAAAGACATGACGCTGACAGCCACGCTTCCCGACGGAATGGTTAAGCCACTGATCAAGGTGACTGGCTGGGATTTCAATTGGCAAGAGAGCTATCAGTACCGCGAGCCGGTTGCACTACCCAAGGGAACTCGACTGGACTTGGTCGCGCACTACGACAACTCCGCTGCGAATCCGTCGAACCCGCGTCATCCGCCGCGCAACGTCCGCTGGGGCGAGAACACCGTCGACGAAATGTGCATCGCGTTTCTGGAAGTCGTCCCTGCCGAGGAAGCTCAATCTCAGAAAGACCTCAAAGCCCCATCGCCCGGCGAACTCTTGAAGGAGGCGCTGGTCGGGAAGCTGAAGGATTCGATGCGTCCGAAAGCCAAGTGAGTCGCCGCCAGTTGAAGCGCGAAGCGATTGTCGAACTCCGTGCCGTGAGGCCGATTCGAAATGACATAGCCTTCTCCCGGTCATTTGTCGAAGTGCCACGCATAGTGGACGGCCGGGGCGGATTGTGCGAACTGCCAGTAGGAGCCTTGCATGGACTTCTTTTTCGCCAGATGTGGCCGCCTGTTGGCCGGTAGATCTTCTTTGATGAGCATGAACAGGTCGGACAGGACGTCGGTATTGCTGCCATAGTAGCTGTGGCCCATAAAGGTCAGGTCGATGCGGCTGCAGTCGATTGTCTCGACCCCTTCGACGACCAGCGGTTGCCAGGCATCGCCGGCGCGCTCCTCGGAGTGGAGTGACTTCGATGCGATCAGCGCGGTGTCTCCCATGCTGGCGTAGAGGGTGACTCGGTCGCTCTGTTTGCTGACGCCCGGTGCCCACGTCACGAAGTCGCTGCGACCGACATCCGGGGCGCAGAGGGCGACGTTGGCGAACGGTTTCGTTCCGCGCGGGGCCGGCAGTTGATTGAGACTTTCCATCACGATGCGGTTGCCCATGCTGTGAACCACGATGTGGATGCGTGACTCGGCGGGAACCGCCGCTCGCAGCGTCCTGAGGAACTCAGTGAACGGGCCGACCGAAGCCTTGTTGATCGGTTCGTCGTCGCTGTAGTTAAGGGCACCGCCCTGAGTCGGCCAGCAATACGAGACGACGGCTCCGTTGAAGGGCATGTCGAGCGCCAGCTGTGCCGTGCGGGCCACCGCCGCGTCGAAGCTCACATTGAAACCGTGGACGAAGATGAGCAGATCGTGCTGGCGCGAGCGTCGCACCTGATCGCTCACCCCTTCGAGAAACGATTCCTCGTTGAGAGGCTGCGAGTCCACCGCCACCAGCGGCCCGCTCGACGATGAAGCACTGGTGGCCGAGGCCGACAATATGCCAGAACCCTTTCGGTCCGAGGCCGCTTGCGGTTCAGTTCCGCGCTGCTGACGAGGCAACTGAACGTCGCAGCGACCATACTGCGGCTGGTCAAGGACGAGGTTCACGGCCTCGCGATCATCGGGTGAAGTGAATTTGCCACGGTTCGTCGCGACGAAGACCTGCCAGCAACAGGTGGCATCTTTCCAGCCTGTGATGGCGACGGGCTCCGCCAGCGTGTCGATGTAACGGGCGACCGCCGTCGTCACCAACTTGGGAGCCTTGCCACTCTTGATCTCGGATTCCATCGCGGTGTCATAGACGAGACCACGACTTTTGTCCTTCAGCACCGGCGGATCGGGTACGCGGCAACTGACCAGCACAATGGTTAGGCACAGCAATGCCGCCCAGGGCGTTCGGACAGCGTCACACCGGGCAGACGTCTTCCATCCGTCCAAGGGCGAACTCCCTTTCCTAGCGGCAGTCTTTGCCATCCCTCGACGGCGAGTTTAGATGAACCGGCGTCCGCCGCGAAGATGAGTTGATCGAGCGGACTTCGATCGGAATACTTTTTTTTAGAACGCTGCGCATTCATTCTTCATGACAGCGACAACACTGCCTCGGCGATCGCAGCGTCAATGATCAGATGGCTCCAGATGCGCAATTCGGGTTGTTGCAGCAGTGGTCGAACGGCTTCGGCGCGCAGATTGTCGCAATAGGCACATCGCCGGACCATCAGGACCACGTACTTGTAACTTTCCTTAACCTTGCTCCTGAAATCGTCGAGATCGAAGAGCGTCACCGCACGTAGATCGCTTGGCTCTTCTGGCATGGGGCCGGTGTTCGAATACGGGCGATATTGGACGTTGCCAACCCAGTCTGTGTTGTCCAGTTGATTCATGCCGTCGCTGTCAGTCATGAACTTCCAGAATTGATCGTGTTTGTCGTTGCGCGACCCCATGGCGGTGACGATGACATCCACTTCGTCCCGCCGTGCGTACGCCTCTTTGAGCCCGGTCACCGACGTCATCTTGTTGCGGTATTCTTTAACCGTCAGCACGATCTCGCCGTAGAGAGCGACAGTCTGTTCGACACGGTCTTTGGGGAAGAGGTTGAAGAAACTGATCGGATGCAGTTCGGGGGCAACCGCACCGGCCGTAATCGCGAATAACCGCACTTTTGGGATTCCGGTTTCTTGTCGCAGCAGCCGGCTGAAGTGTTGCGAGAACTCCAGAGTCGCGTGTCCCGGCCCCAGCCCTAGTCCCATGGGGCGACCGAGTCGATTTCCTGTGTCCCTGAGAAGCTTCAACACCGTCTCCGCAGCCTTCAGAGCGATCCGGTCACCGGATGCTTGTCGATCGCCGGTCACGTCGTGGACCACGGTGATCTCGTAACGGTCGGCAATCGAATACGTCGCACGGAGCTTTTTCACCAACTCGTCCTCGATCGGAGGGCGTAATTGGATCAAGTCCAGCCTTTCGGCGAGCCGCAAGAGTCGAATCGGCTCCTGGGGCGTCATGGGACACCCGAACTCGGTCGCGATTTGGGTCGCGATATGACTTGTTCCTTGGTCCGTCCGAAAGATCAGTTCCAGAATTCGGTAGATCAATGGCCGGTTCTCTGCTTTGGCGGCTTTATGCGGCGGGTTTTGCGACGACGGCACGTCATCAGGAATAGGATCGGTCATCGTCGCGGCTCTCCGACTGGGAACGTTGGGCCATCATTCGGCGTTTTTTTTGCCAGCAATCTTCACCGCATTTTTTGCGAGCGAATTATTTCAGGAACGGTGCCGTCACGAAAGGCAGTTGAGATCTTGTGACTTCGCCGTGATTGCGATTGCAGAAGCTGTCGCCGCGCTATGTATTCTGAGAATCGTCTCGAACGTGTAGCGCTCGCGCATGTGTCAGACCGAAATGCTCGGCATCAAAATCGAGGATCGTCCCCGAAAAAATACCAGCGCGCCGCTACGTTCAAGGAGAGCACTCGATCGAAATTCAAAGGAGTGACAAATCATGGCGATGCGGTCCTCTAAACTCGTCCGGCGCGCCGTCCGCGAGCGGTCCAAGAGAATTCAGAAACTGTGGCCCGCGCCGATCGGCGCTGACGTCTTCCCGTTTCACAGCACGGCCGAACTCTGGCTGACGGGTTCCTTCGAAGCCGGCGGCTACGTGATCGTCAGGGACGCGGAACACGAAATTAAGCTCAAGTTGAAGCCGGTGAGCTTCGCGGTGCTGGCGATCCTGATTATGGCCGCGCGCCGGGCCGCTGTCCGAAAACCCTGGAGTGCGTCCGGATTCATCCCGGCCGAGCACTTCGCAGCGGAGTTCACACGCTGGTCGTCCACAGCCGACCGCAAACTGGTCATCAAATACGTTCACTTTCTGCGGCGCGACTTCACCGCCGTTTGGCGCAAGCAAACCGGCTCCCCGTCTGCCAAGCAATGGGCGTTCGATCTGATCGAAACGGACCAGTGCGGCTACCGTCTCTCCATCGAGCCCCGACGAATGCACTGGGATCCTGTGCTCCCGCGGCCTTTGAAAATTCCGCCTGCGGAATCGAAAAAGAATTCGTTTGCAATTTTTTTGGAATCGCCATCTGGGCCAAACTCAATCCGTGACTAGCGCGCTTCCAACCCGAGACATCTTCAAGTGGGGATTAAGTGCATCTCACATTCAATGGCGATCAATTCCACGGAGGCAAAGATGGCAACGTTATGGCGATTCGAGAACGATTGTTGGAGCCCGCTGCCACTCGCAAGGGACGTTGTGCTTGACGCGGTCAACTTCGGTCAGGCCGGCTGGCGCTTGGTGGCGCTGGCAGATAAACCCGGTTTCGCGCTGCTGACTCAGCCGCGTCTGCCCGTGCGGGTGAATGGCGAACCGATGGCGACAGTTCTCGTGTTGGAACATCGTGACGAAATCCGCATCGAGGGTCAGTGCTGGTGCTACTCACAGCATTCGCGTCCGCAAATCAGCGTGTTTCACGCGGAACCGGGGCATCGTCCGCTCAAGTGCGCGTTGTGTAGCTATCCATTTGCCGAAGGTGACACCGTCGTCGCTTGCCCGGGATGCGGAAGACTATACCACCAACTTGACGCGACTTCTGATCGGGACGCCAAGCACTGCTACACGTACGCCCCGCTCTGTCGTTTTTGCCAGCACCCGACCGATCTGAGCGGCTCGGGCGGCTGGCAGCCCGAGTTGGATCTCGTCACGGAGGTGGGCCATGCGTCTTGAATTGGCACCGCTGCCTCTGGAGCTGGATCGCGTTTCGGATTTGACGGGCAGGATGTTGTCGCCCGAGCAACTTCGCGGTCAGCTTGTGGTTATCGCCGGATTGGGAAACATTGGTTCGCCGCTGGCATTGTTGTTGGGCCGCTCGCTGGGATCCCTCGGAGTCCGGCTGCGGCTGATCGACAGGGATTTGATCGAGCCGAGGAACTTCGTCAACCAAGCATTTGGCGAAACATCGGACGTCGGTCGTCCCAAAGTCGATGTGATCGCGGCGTCGATTTGCCGCGCGTATCCGGGTGTCGATTGCGATCCGCGACACATCGATCTGGAAGACACCTCGATTGATGACTTCGCCGGCGCCGCGCTGGTTTTAGGTGGGTTGGATTCGCTCCGCGCCCGTCAGTGTCTCATCACGGAGCGCGCGTGGCCGTTGAGCATCCCGGTGATCGATGGCGGTGTGGGTGAGCCGGCACTAGGCCGAGTGCAGGTCTTCGTTCCCGGATCGGCCTGCAACGAATGTTCATGGAGTACGAACCACTATCGCCAATTGGCTCGCGAGTATCCCTGCGACCCAGGACGCCGCGCCGAGGGACCGCCGACCAACGTCCCGGCATTCGTGGGCGCGACGGTCGCCGCCGTGATGGCCTCCGAGTGCTGGAAATGGCTGACCGGCCGGCGCGCGACGGACAGCTACGAAGTGGCCTTCGATCTCGAAACGCTCCGCTTTCAAACGGGGCGACTGCATCGCGCGAAGAGTTGTCGTTTCAATCATCAAACCCGAAGCGTGAGCGAAGGTGGGAAATCCCTCGCTCACGCTTCGGGGTAGTCAACCTTCAATTCAGGAGCACTGTGTCATGGTCATGAACACGTTTAATCCGTTTGAACAATTGCGATTGCCGCTTGAACTGCTCATGGCGGCAGGTGAGGAACCGCAGTTCGACAGCATCATGAGCGGTTTCGTGAAGCAAACCGGCAATGAGTTGCAGCAGCAATGCCAGCGCGGCGGTTTACTCAGGGCGGAAGCGTTTGGGCGCAACGCGCCGTGGTTGTGGACGCTCCGCTTTGCGACTCGTGGTTTGGTGCGCGAGGCGGACGGTGAGGTTCACGTGGTGGAGCAACACGTCGTCGCGGTGCGATTCTTGCCCGACTATCTGCGTCGTGTGAATCGCTTCGAGACCGTGGCGATGATTGAACCCCGTCAGCCGACTGCGTTTCACCCGAATGTCTCTCCGGATGGCGCGGCAGTGTGCGTGGAAATCTTTCCCGGCGAGTCGCTGACCGAAATCGCACTGAGTTTGCACGCGCTGATTTCCGGTCGACTCAAAACGCTCGATGAACGCGATGCGTTGAACAAAGACGCGTGTGCCTACTGGCGCGAGCACGTGACCGAACCGTTCGACGACCGGCCGCTGTTCGGTGCGCCGCGGCGGTTGGCGATTCAGATCACCTAAAGAGGATTTCGCCCGCAACCCACTACAAACCAGGCGAGCGGGGGGCGTTAGCCCCCCGGTTCGTGGATCGCCGTTTGACGTTCGACCAACCGAGGGGCTAACGCCGCCGGTTCGCCTGAAAAACACACGATTCCTGGAGTTCAACACAATGCCTCTGAATTCTGACGAGTTGGATCTTGACGGGCTGACGTTTGAGGTGGGCACGCATGTGCGTTGTCGTTGCCCGCTCTTGGGCGTCGCGTCGCTGACGCCCAAGGAGTGGCTCGACCGCACGACGCGCGAACTCCCGGGGTTGGGCCATTTTCGATTCGCCAGCAGTCCAGGCGGAATGGAACTGCTGTGCGAGTTCTCGCGTGACAGTCGCCTCGGCGGTGACCCTGTTGCCAACGCGCGGGAAGTGTTTTTCGCTTGCCTGGACTCCTTGGCCAGCCGTGACGCATGCGAGGTGTCGTCATCAGGACCGCTGCCGACGGCGGACGACATCGAGACGGAGTTGGAGGCAACCGGCATTCACTGGACACGACGCGGCTTGTCTTGGGCGTTGAGTCTCGATTTCGGGATCACGTTGACGGTGGAAACGGTCGCCGGAGGCGCATTGGTGTGCGGCGACTTGGCCGTGTGGGAAACGCTTTCAGACGACGTGGCGGATGCACTCGCCGTATTCCTCGCGGATGCGCAGTCCCGCATCTGGGGAGCGCGTTTTCAGTGGCACGGCGCGGCCGCCAGCGCCACGTCGTTTGTGGCCAGTCAGGAATTAGAACGCGATCTCGCCGCCAGCGCGGGGAGCGTGTTCGACGCCGTGCGGCGGTTTGGGCGCCCGGCTCAAGCGTTGCTCGCGCCCTCGTTGGCACGGCACTACCTCAGTTTCTGTCAATCGTCGCCGCTTCTTGTCGGAGCGGTGAGTCTGTTCTCGTGACCCCGTGAAAGGAGCAGTTTTCTTATGACGACTCAAACTTTGCCCATCGTAGAAATGGATCCCGGTGATCCCATCGCCATCAACGTGGAGGACATGACCGGCAATCTCAAGCGCCGCGCGGCGGGCATTCCGCGAGACGCATCCATCGATGAACTGATCGCCTCATTGAGCCGCGCCATGGGCATGCCCGAGATGGATGCGCAAGGACATCCCATTTTGTACGGACTTCGCACCTCGAATGGCGACCCGCTCAACCCGACAGATCGCGTCGGTGAGGTGTTGCAACCGGACGATCTCGTGACCCTCACCAAGTCGGTGACGGCGGGATAACACCTTTGGGAGTGCTCCGGCTTGACGGAGCTTTGGAATTTTGGAATGCGGCGCAGCCGTTTTGGATTTTCGCTCGGCGACCTGAAGAGGCAGATTCCAAAGAAAAAGAAAGCGGCACAGCCGCGTTCCAAAGCTCCGTCAAGCCGGAGCACTCCAAATTTCTGAGGAGGTTGTCATGTCCGCTGTGATCAGGCCTGCTATCGAGCGAGACAGTTATTTGTTCGAGCTGAGCTTTGAGACGAAGGACCAACGTCCGCTCGTCCGCGAGCGGCTGACGCCGCGCGATTTGGATCGAGCGATGTTCGCCACGTGTTTCGCGGGGCTGCGACACGGGCAGCTCCGCGAATTCCAACCCGCGTGGAACCAGACCTGCGTCGAACCTCTCTTTGCCGAAGGTTCGACTCCCGGACGTGCGCGGGGATTTCGTGTCTCCGTGGAGACAGCAAACGCTCCGCAGGTGTTGGAGTTCGGTCTGGACTATTTCTCCTCGCGAGCCAATCGGCGGCGCGCCGCGCTGCTCCGCGACAAAACCATCAAGGAGGATGTCGAGATGTTCTATCACCTCGACGCCTTCTGCGATGACGCCGTGCCGCCGGCGAACGGCATGTCACTGTCGGTCAGCGAGGTCTGTGGCGGCGTGCCGATTCGTGAGGGGCGTCTGGATAACTTCGGCCGCACGACGGCGTGGGATCAACCGGACTCGGCGGACCCCACTGTCGTGATTTCGCAATCGCTCATTGAGGAAGTGGTGGAGGAAACTCGCGCCGCGCCCGACCGCGAAATCGGCGGGCTGTTGTTGGGACACATTCGCCGCGACGCAACTTTGAATGACCTGTTTTTGGAAGTCACCGCGTGCGTGTCGGCCGCCGGCACCACCGACGCCACCGCCACCTCGGTGACGTTTACCCCCGAGTCATTTCGCAAAGCGCGCGACCTGATTCGGCTGCGAGATCGCGGCGAGATCATTCTGGGTTGGCAGCATTCGCATCCTATGCGTTTCTGTACAGAGTGTCCGTTGCCAACTCCCGTGGAATGCATTGGCAAGGTTCTGTTTTTCAGTATGGACGATGTGCAGTTGATGGAGACGACGTTTCCGCAGCCGTTCCTGTTGGGGTTGCTCACCGCGGTCGAGCCAAAGTTGGACGCGGCGTTGGGTCACCCACCCGTGCGTCTTTTTGGTTGGCGTCACGCTGAAATTCAGCCACGCGGTTTTCTTGTGATCAATGACGAATGACAGAGTACCTAACTCACCTCAAATTGGAGACCATCATGCCCGCGACAAAAATTCCCGTTCCCGCTTCCGACGCGGCGAATGATCCGATCGAAGCACAAGAAAAAACAATTGCTTGGATTCTCCAACAGGGCGGACGAGCGCCAGAACTGAGTGCGTTCGCCGAACGCCAATTCACCGAATGCCAGTCGCTGCGCGTGCAGCACGCGAAATTGCAAGAATTGGTGCGTAAGGCTCAGGAGGAATTCGCTGCGCTTTGCACGCCTGAGTTGCATCCGGTGACGATCATCCATGTGGATAAGCGCGGCGAGCTGCTTGTTGAAGTGGCGGGCCGTGGCGTCGGGCGGCTAACGGTGACAGTGCATCCGGACGTCCCTTTTCACAAGCTGCGAGTGGGTGTGTGTGGGCTACTGACCAAGCAGCGCAATTGCCTGATCAGCGTCAACGGCAAACCGGCCGACTATTCCGCCGTGGGACGCTTCGAACGTCATCTGGGAAAACACCGCGCGCTGCTCGAGCATCGCGGAGAGCCCGTGAGCGTCATCCTGGCGGATCGCCTGCGACGAACCGAACTTGCCAAAGGAGACTTGATCGGCTTCGACGCCGAAGTGAGCAACGTGGCCATCGTCAAACTTCCCAAGCCAGGCCAGGATCAACTGTTCGAAACACAAATTCCCACCGATGACTTTCAAGAACTGGGTGGCTTGGACTCCGTCATTCATCGACTGAAGCGAGTTGTCAGTTTTCGGCTGCTGCACCAGGAGGTCGCCCAGCGGTATCGCCTTCGCCGACGGGGCGGCGTGCTGCTGATCGGCCCGCCCGGAAATGGGAAAACTCGGCTGGCTCGTTGCTTGGCGAATTACCTAAGCCAACTCTGTCCGGGGGAGCCGGCGCGGTTCATGTCGATCATTGCGTCGCAAGACCACTCGATGTGGTACGGGCAGAGCGAGAAGAATCTGCGTGACCGCTTCGACGCGGCGCGTGAGGCGGCGCGCACGGCGCCGGTCGTAATGTTCTTCGACGAATTCGATGCGATCGCGCGCCGCCGCGGATCGGACTTCGGCCACACGACGTCGGATCGCATCGAGAACACGCTGCTCGCGCTCTTGGACGGCGTGCAGCAGATCGACAACCTGATCGTGGTGGCCGCGACGAATCGCGCCGACACACTGGATCCCGCCATCGTGCGTCCCGGACGACTGGACCAAAAAATTCTGATCGGCCCGCCAAATCGCACGGCGGGACGAGCGATCCTGAAAAGCTACTTGGCCCTCGAGCGGCCGGTCGCGGAGAACTTCGAGCGAGACAAAGTCATCGAAGCGGTGCTGAGTCGACTCTACAGCCCCAACGGATCACTGGCCGAGTTGGGCCACGTGAAACTGGCCGACAACCGCAATCTGCCGATTCGCGGACGCGAGTTGATCAGCGGAGCGATCCTCGAAGGGATGGTCAATCAAGCCGCCGAAGACGCGGCCGATCGCGAAATCCTGACCGGCGAGATCGGCTTGCGTGAGGACGATCTGTGCCGCGCCATCCAGGAAGAACTACGCAGCCTGTTGACGCTGCTGACGCCGGAAAACGTCAAGTCGTACTTGCCGTCCATCCCGCACGAATCCCGCCCCGTTGCCATCGAAACCCGCCGCCTGACGGTGACGTGAACTTTGGGGGCACGCCAAAGACGTGAAAGGCACACTCATGGACATCGTCCCGAAAATCATCGGTTATGACTCGGAACTTGCTAACTCGTTGTTGTCGAGCGACTCGATCGACGGACGCAACGCGGACGCCGCACGCCGGCTGTTGGGACAGTTCATCGGATACCCGCGACGGAACTCCCCGTACGGGTCGCGAGCGGAGTTGGGCCGGCGATTCCTGGAGGAAACAGGTGGCTCGGTGTACATCGATTGCGATCACCTGGAAGTGAATCTCCCGGAGACGCTCAACGCCTTCTCGCAGCCGGCCGCGTGGCACGGAATGCTGCGATCGGTGCGGGAAGCTCAGCAGGCCGCCTCGCGGGGACTGCCGAGCGGAACGCGGCTGTGCGTGCTGGCTAACTCCGGTGACGGCGGGCATAAGTCGTATGGTTCACACGTCAACGTGTGTATGAGCCGCCGCGCGTTTCAGGATCTGCTGTATCGCAAGCCGCATCTGGCCAGCGCGTTCGCGACGCATCTGGTGACCAGCCTGCCGTTCACCGGACAAGGTCAGGTCGGAGCGGGCAACGGCCGCGAAGCCTGTTCGTTTCAGTGGTCGCAGCGCGCGGATTTCTTCGAGCAATTCTTCAGTCTGCAAACCACGCACGAACGCGGCTTGCTGAACCTCCGCGACGAAAACCTGTGCGGCGACCAGGACGAGTTGGCGCGGCTGCACATTATCTTTTTGGACAACACACTCTCGCCGGTCGCGACCATTTTGAAATTCGGCAGTTGCCAATTGGTGCTGGCCATGCTGGAAGCCGGCTGGCTCGACTCGACGCTGGCGCTCGATGATCCGCTGGAAGCGGCATCAGGCATCAGTCGCGACTTGTCGTTGAAGAAATACTGGCCGACGGCCGTTCGCGGACGGGCGATGACCGCCGTCGAAATGCAAACGGCCATCGCCGAACGGGCTGGAGAGTTCGTAGCCTCGGGCGCGGCACGCGGCTGCGTCCCCGAAGCCGAACGGATCGTGTCGCTGTGGCTCGAAACGCTCGACTGTTTGCGGCAGCGCGATGGCGAAGCCTTGGCCCAACGTTGCGACGGATGGCTCAAATACCTGTTACTGGAGCAATACCGGTCGCAACGCGGATTGACCTGGGATTCCAACGCCCTTCGCATGCTGGACCTGCTATTCGCCAGCCTCGATCCCGATGAAGGCCAGTTCTTCAGAATGGCCGCGGCTGGTCTGCCGTTGCTGATGCCGACCGAAACCGAAATCGAACGCGGACAATTCCAGCCGCCGCACGACTCGCGGGCGTACTTTCGTGCTCATGTGCTGCGACGCTTCGGACGCCTGGTCACAGACCTCGATTGGGACCGCCTCCGATTCAGTGTGCAACGCGATCGCTTTTGGTCGACGACGTCAACGATCTCAATGTCCACGCCGTGGGAATTCCACCGCGGCCAAACCGACGACCTGCTGGCGGCGTGCGAGACCGTGGAACAACTCGTGGAAGCGGTGCATGAACGCCATTCGCTCAACTGACTGTAGTTTTCTTTCCGAATGCGGGCTTGGCCTGCAACTTAACTGGCGAGCTGGGCGGCGTTAGCCCCCGGACTGATGACAATGGGCTTCGCGTCCGAGGGCTAACGCCGCCCGGCTCGCTCACAATTTGAAGGCAAGGAGATTGTCATGGAACGCGAACGTTTTGATTTCACACCCGGCCGCGATTTCGGCCGGCAGGAGGATTCGTCCGACGAGTTCGATGGCACGCGGACACGCATCGGCAACATCGTGCAGCAGGCCGTTCAAGTCGCGCACGGCACGGTGACCGCGCAGCTCGAGAACCACTTGCAACAAATGCGTCAGCAAGGAGCCCAATAACATGACCAAGAAAACGACCACGTCTTGCACTCCGCGGCCGATGCTGATGTCGGCAGAGACAGAATACAGCGTCGGCGGCACGCTGCGTGGGCGACGGCTCGAACCGGCCGCTTTCTTTGAACCGCTGCGCGCAGCCGTCTGCGCGGAGCACCACTGGTTGCCCGACAGTCGCAGTCGCGGTGTGTCTGGCATCTTTTTGCAGAATGGAGCGCGATTCTATCCAGAGATCAACGGGCATCCGGAGTACGCGCAGCCGGAGGCCAACTCACCGCTGGAAGTCGCCGTCCATGACAAAGCTGGTGAGCGAATCTTGCAACAAGCCGCTCGTCTCGCCATGCGGCAACGTCCAGAATTGGAATTGACGATTGTCAAAAATAATCTCGACACGTACTTCCCCGATGCCGTGTCGTTCGGCACGCACGAATCTTACACCTGTTGGGACTTCGCGGCGGCACCGGCGGCGCTGCTGCCGCACCTCGCCAGCCGAGTGATCTTCACCGGGGCCGGATGTTTGTCCTCTCGGCCGAGTGGCAGCGGCTTTGAACTGTCGCAACGCGCGCGGCACATCGTCCACGCGGTGGGTGACGAAACGACTCGGCAACGTGCCCTGTTTTGTACTCGGTTGCGAAAACGGATCGACCAATCAAACCAGGGTTACGTCCGAGCGCACCTCATTTGCAGAGATTCCGTGCGGCTCCCGTTCGGAACGTACCTGGCTTACGGGACCACGGGACTGCTGTTTCACCATCTGAACCAAGGCCGCGGCGTCGGCCGCGGTTTGGCGCTGACGTCTCCGGTCGAGGCGTTGCAGTCGATTTCGCTGGATCCGTGGCTGCACGCGCGCGTCCGTTTGCAGGACGGTCGCGACCTGACCGCGCTCGACATTCAACAAGCGCTGCTCGACGAATGCGCCGACTTGCAACATCACGCCGACGTGCCGAATTGGGCCGACGACGTACTGACACAATGGGCTGAGACGCTCGACAACCTGCGTCGTGATCCGCTGCGTCTGGCCGATCGCTTGGACCCCTATTTGAAACTGGCCGTGTTGACCGACCAAATCGAACGCGCCGGGTTTCGCTGGACCGACATCCGCGACGCGCTCCGCGACCTGCGAGCCGCGCGAGGAACATTCTCCGAGGCGGTCATGGCCAATTTGTTCAATGACCGCAGCGATGCCCTTCCGCCCGATCAGGCGGAACAACTGGCGGCCGCGCGACGCTCGATACAAGGCCGCGAAGAACTCCTGCGTTTAACGATCGGATTGCAGGCGTTGGATCACCGCTACCACACCTTGAACGATTGGTGCGACCACTTGACCGCATCGGGCAATGCGCTCTTGTCGCCGGTGAGTGACGATCTGATCGCGTCGGCCATCACACAAGCTCCGCGCAGCAATCGCGCCGCTCGACGCGGCGAGTTGGTCCGCGAACACTCCGGCTCGCCCGATTGGGTCTGCGATTGGGCCTCCGTGTTCCGCCATGACGGCACCGCGACGTTCGATTTGAGCGATCCATTCTCCACCATCGCGTCTCCACCGACGGTATCCGAATCGAAGCCACCTCTCCGCCGCCGCGTTCAAGTGACGCTGACGGACAGCGATGACGTGTAGCGCGGCAAGGCCGCCATGTCGTCGGCTCTCGCCGAGAATCTCAGAGAGCCTAGCGTCAGTCGCGATGACCTCAAGCGGCTATTCCTGAGAGACGTTGTTGCCAAACGGGGTAAGTATCCCAGCTTGGTTGAAGACACGTTCGGCGAGCATTTCCCGACCGTTCACGAATTCATCCAAGCGGTGGATTTGCCTGGCAAAGAACACAAAAATCTGATCCGACGGTTGCAGCAAGTTGAGTCTAAGTTCGTCATTGAGACCGTCGCGGCTGATCTTGTGAAGCGGTCTCCGCGCACCTTCTTTATCACGCTGCACGATGCCATTTTCACAACTGCCGAGCAACTACCAAGAGTTGAGCAGGCATTCCAACGCGGATTTGAGCAGACGGGTTTCCGATTGACGCTCAAGGTCGCAGTTTGACCCACGGAGCTTGAGCCCGCGCCGGTAGGCATTCGGTACCACCCGCTGTAGAGTTTTGACCCTCTTCAAGATTTGCATTCTCAGACACGACGAAACACCGCCCCATGTTTGAACAAGCCTTCAAGAATATCGACGACGTGCTGTGGAAAGAGGCGGGGTGTTCCAGTGAGTTGGACTACACCGAGCAGACCTCTTGGCTGTTGTTCCTGAAGTACCTCGACGGGTTGGAGCAGGACAAGGCGGACGAAGCCGCGTTGGAGGGGAAGAAGTACGCCTTCATCCTCGACAAGCCGTACCGCTGGGACGTGTGGGCCGCTCCGAAAGGCAAGGACGGGCAGATTGACCACAACAAGGCGATGACCGGCGACGACCTGCGGGACTTCGTCAATCAAAAGCTGTTTTCGTATCTGCATGGGTTCAAGCAGAAGGCCAGCGGGCCGAACACGATCGAATACAAGATCGGTGAGATTTTCGGCGAGATCAAGAACAAGATTCAGTCGGGCTACAACCTGCGGGAGATCCTCGACCACATCGACGAACTGCGGTTCCGCTCGCAGACCGAGAAGCATGAGCTGTCGCATCTGTACGAAGCCAAGATCAAGAACATGGGCAACGCCGGGCGGAACGGCGGTGAGTATTACGCGCCGCGTCCGCTCATTCGGGCGATGGTGAAGGTCGTGAAGCCCAAGATCGGCGAGCGGATTTACGACGGCGCGGTCGGTTCGGCGGGCTTCTTGTGCGAGTCATTCGACTATTTGAGGAATGGGACTGATAGGAATCATGGGAATCATAAATCTCATGCTTCCCATCAATCCCATCAGCGTTCGCTGACAACCAAAGACCTGCACACCCTGCAAACCAACACCTTTTTCGGCAAAGAGAAAAAATCGCTGGCCTACGTCATCGCGATCATGAACATGATCCTGCATGGCATCGAAGCGCCGAACATCGTCCACAC
>CAZPUJ010000375.1:0-16780 GCA_964589725.1 uncultured Planctomycetaceae bacterium | reverse complement strand
CTCCCCACTGGCGGCACCGCTCGCTTCGCGAATGGCCTATGCGCGAATGATTTTTTGAAGCGATCGTCGGTCATCAACTATAACGCTGCCGCACTAGCGAATGCGGCCGACGATATCCGCCGCATGGCTCAGGTCGAAGGTTTGACCGCGCACAGCGCGAGCGTAGACATCCGGTTGAAATAGCCGCGTGACTCCAATTTCAATTTGGAGTGAGGCGACTTGTCACCGCTTTTCGTCGCGACGGAGTCGCTCTCTTTGGTTCCGTTCGAATCTTGTGGCCCAGGACGAAGCGAAATACAAAAGCGGCTCCGCCGCAAACGAAAGCGGTGACAAGTCACCGCACTCCAAAATCACTTCCGCTCGTGGCCGAACTGATCGCGTGGTCCGTGGCGCCATCATTCGAGAACGGCGTTACGGCTTGATGCGGTAAAGTTGGCCGTCTTCGCCGAGCAGAAGCAAATCGTCGGCGTCCCAATTGATGGCTTCGATCGCTGGGGCTTTGAACGGGATCGTCAGCGGCACTTGTTGTGACAGATCGGCGATCGAACCTGCGGACGGAAGATCGTACACGGCCACCGTGTTGTAGTTCGTCAGCGCGAGGCGTTTGCCGTCTGGAGACAGTGCCGCTCCCGTGATCGTTTGCACGCCCGGAAGGTCGGTCACTTTGATGAGTTTGACTGGCTGATCGCCGTCGCCGGCGAGCGGGACTTCGTACAGTTCGGTCACGGTCTTGGCGGTTTTGCTCACCAGATACAGCTTGCCGCCGAGGAAAGATGCCGCTTCGCAGTCGAACTGTGTTTTCGGATAAGTGAAGTCGATGCGACGCGCGACCGGCAGGTCTTTGAGTGACTCACGTTCGGCGGGGTCTTTTGATTCAGACAGCGGATCGGGTTCGCGAACTTGATAGATCGAGCGGACCGGAAGCAGCCCGAAGTTGTTGCCGACGTCGGCGATGTACAAATTCCCGTCGTCATCCGCCGCCAGCGCTTCCCAGTCGAGATTCACGGCACCCGTGACGCGATATCGAGCCAGCACCGTTCCTTTCGCATCGAGTGCGTACAGATGCGGAGGGTTGCCGGAATCTGAGATTGTCCAGAAAACTCCCGCGTGTTTCGGACTCCGCAGCAAGTCAGACGCCTCTTCAATCTTCGGATCGCTCAAACGCCCCGACGATTTCAGAGAACTCGGATTGCCCGGCTGCGGCGGCGATTGTCCGCTGTCGATTTGATCCAGGTTGAGTGGAAGCAGCCTCAATGAGGCTTCAGGCGGTTTGGAACCCGATCGTTTGCTGATCTCCTCCTGAAATTGAGTGAGTGAAAGCAATTCGATGCTGCCACTCGTTCGTTCGACAACAACAAGCAAGGCTTCGTGGGACTCAGGTGCCAATGCGAGGACTTTTCCTGTTTCGGAAAAATGGGCGACTCGGCCTTCTGGCAATAACACGGTCATCCGCGCAAGTTTGTTTGACCGAACGTCCCAGGTGGCGATGGCCGGAGGGGGACCAAATGCGGACAACAATGTCGAATCGGAATTCCAAGCGGCTGAATTCAGGCGATACGGCAAAGTTCGGAGCAACGCCAATTCGGAACAGTCTTGGTTCCATAGTCGAACTGTTGAATCCATACAGGCGGTTGCCAACATCTCGCCGGTCCCACTCCAGGCGACCGACATGGATTCGCCGTAAGGCAACGTTCCAGAGGCGACGACTTCCCCCAATTCATCACGGCCACTTTGTTGTCCCACGCAATGGCGAGTTTGGAAGCTTTGGGATTCCACGCCGCCGAGCGAATGGTTCCTTGAGGGACCTTCCAAGTGATTGGTTCCGAACTTGGTCGCCACAGCCAGACGTTCGCAAGATCAGCGGCCACAGCCACTTCCCCTTGCGACGACACCGAGACAGTTTTCGGATTGCCTGTCGGCTTGCCGATCACTTCAAACTCACCGCTTGCTCCTTGCCACGAAATCGCCTCGCCACCGACGGCGACTGACACGATCCCGCCGCCGGGGGCCATTGCCAGGCAATTCACGCCACCGGTATGCCCCTTCCGCGTTGATTCCAGCCGTCCGTCCGAGACATTCCACGAGCGCACCATTTTGTCCGAAAATGATGCCGACAGTTGAGCCCCGTCTTCGCTCCAAGCAATACCGGTGGCATTAGAATTGGAGCCGGTAAGTTGAACAGCTCGCGGCGATGCGGAATCAATCAGCCAAACATTTCCGTTGGCACACGCCGTCGCCAGCAAATTCCCTTTTGGTTGGAATGCGATTTGAGCGATCGCTCGCGACGGCGTGCCGATCTCGCGAATGACGGTCGCGTCCGGATTCCAAACCCGAATCAAGCCGTTACTGTCGGCGGTGACAAACGATTTGGCGTTCGCTCCCCAATCGACATATTCGGGGGACCAAAGCTGTTTCAACGCGACCGGATCATCGTTCATTCCCTCGGCATCCCAAATCCGCAAGTGCCCATCGTGGGATGCGGCCGAAAGTAGTTTTCCATTGGGGCTCCAAGCGAGTTCCGTAAACAATCCCTTGGCTGCGGGGAATGTGTGAATGACCTGCATTGAGGAACTCTCCCAAATTGTCGCGGCATTATTGACGGACGCCGCAATGCGCTTCCCGTCGGGACTCCACTTTGCGGAACGGACCGACTTGTCGCCCGCAAGTTTTGTCGGACCGCTGTTCTCGTCCAGTTGCCAAAGCTGAATCGTGTTGTCGAAGCCACTCGACATCAGCCGCTTTCCGTCGGGATGCCACGACAGGTTCAGGACTTGGCCCTGATGCCCCCTGAGCAACTGACGCGACTTGCCGTCCACAGTTCTCAAATGAATGACACCGCTCCAAGTCCCCACGGCCACCTGAAGTCCATTGGGATGCCAAGCGATGCAAGTTGCCCCGTGAAATGAACGCAGGATGTTTTGCTGTTTGCCGGTAGCAACATCCCAAATGCGAACAGATCCGTCTCGGCTGCCGCTGGCCAAGAGTTGGCCGTCGCGCGACCACTTCAGTGATTGAATCTCGTTCTTGTGTCCCAGAAGGATCGCGGTCGGAGCACCGGTTTCAACGTTGTAAATTCGGATGACGGAATCAAACGCCCCGACGGCAACCATACGGCCATCCGGACTCTGCGACATCGCTCGAATCGCGTTGGCCGGATACTTGAGGCAAACTTGCCAACGCTCGATGCCCGGCAATTTCGAGGGTCGCGGAATGAACCCCGGCCAACTGCGTGAGTCGTCCGTTTGCTCCCAAAGTGAGACCGCACTCACAGCGGAACGGCGCGTTGCGGAAACTGTCACCTCGTGGCTGGTGAGCCATGTGTCGGGAAGTTCGTTGACGAGTTTCAGTTGGTATCGGCCGGGCTCCAATTCCAATTCGCGATGGCTCGCTTGAAATTCTATTGCTTGATCCGATCCCTCTTTCAGGAAGCTCAACTTCAGCTCGCGGGGCGTTGATCTTTCCACGACCACGCGACCTTTGTCAGCTTGGAGTCGGCTCACGGCGGATTTCGCAAGTTGTTCCAGGGAAGACTTCGGTTTCGCGAACTGTGACGCAACGGGCAGCAATCGACGGGCGTCGTCCACGCGATTGAGTTTCAACCAGCGCATGGCCAGCACATACGCCATCGTGCCACGCAGCGGCGGATTGAGTGCTTCGGACAAGCCAGCCCAACCATTGATGTCGGTCACTCCTTGCCAAGCAGCGAAGAGTTGCCGAATGTGGGCCTTGCCAAGTTGTCCGGTTGCGAACGCGGTGTGAAGTTGGTCGGCAATGTCCCAAAGTAATTCGTCTTCCTCGGCCGTCGTGAGTCCATCGAAAGCGAACTCACTGGCGATTTCAGCGAGTGCTAGCACCATCGGGAATTGATATCGCTCAATAAGCGTGTTGCTCTGCCGAGCGAACTTCTCCATGTATTGCAGACCGCGTTGACTGCGCCACATGTTTCGAATGACGACGCCACAAAGTGCGGAGCGCTCTGCCGGGGTCGTCGGCAATTCTCTGACGATCGCCGAAAGAAGATTGTCCTCGCTTGAACCCACGAGTTTGTCGACGATCCACAGCGTGTGCCGGTCGGCCAATTCACCGGCCAGCGACCCAAGTATCGAAAATCGCAGGAGCGTCGAGTGACTGGCTCCACCGCTCTTCTCCATGAACTCCGCCGCTCGGCTCGCCCCGTCATGCCAAGATTCCAATGCCTCTTGATGATCCTGCGCCTGCGCATGAAGAAAACCACGCAGCAGGTAGGCCGCGCTTCCGTAATACGACGAATTGCTATTGTTCGTGTAGTCAGATGCATGCGAGAGGTATTCATCAAGGTCACGCAGGGCGGAGACCGGAGCGTTCATCGCGGTGTGGATTCGTGCTCTCTCAACCAACAGCCCAACATGTTTCAGATTCAATTCACCTTTCGCATCCAAGAGCAATTTGTTGACCTGAGTCATCGCGAGCGCGAGGTCTTGGAGCGTTCTGCGGAGCCGCAACAGCCAAGTGTATTCGTACAAATATCCTTCGCTTTCCGGTGCGTCGCGAAGCAATGTCTCCGCGATCCGAATCGCCTCGTTCAAATTGCCCTGCATCCGGTAGGCTCGCAGCAGTTCTTTCTTCGTTTTTGCTCGTTCGATTGGGTCATCGACTAACTCCGCTTCCATTTCGACGGCCCGTTTCAGTCGTTCCAAACGCTTCGGGTCGAGGCTGAGTTGATAGGAAAAATCCCGGTAGCCCTCGCGGTATTCCTTGAGGATTTCGGAACGTAAATCTTGCGGCAAAAGCACGAGCAAATCTCGGAACTGAAAGCGCGATGACAAAGTTTGAAAGAGAACGTCCGCCGCGTCGTGCCGCTTTTCTCGGAGGCGCATTAGCCACAGTTGGCAACCGGCCAGAGCCGGCCAGCGCTCCCCGTCCGCCAAATAGAGCGGTTCAAACAGGGCGGCGGCATCTGGCACTCGGTTCAATGCCAACAGGCACAGCCCCTGCTTGTATCGCGCTTCCTGCGAGAACTCCGACCCAGCAGACTGCGCGGTTTGTTGCTGATACTGAGCGAGAGCCTCGGCGAATTGACCGGCATCGAACAGTTCATCGCCGCGTTCCAACGGGCTGGGGTTTGTCGGCGTGGTCTTGCGAAGTGCTCGCAGACGAACCAGTCGAACATCACCCGGCCAATGCAGCGCGAAGACGCCTTGCTCGGAGGCCGAACGCGAAAACAGATCGTCCACTTCCAGCCGCTGCGACTCGTTGATTTGAAACACGAGCCGAGTCCGATCACGTTCGACACGAAGAGTCAGTTCTTTCCCGCAAATGTCGGCGGCCGGAAACACAACGCGCCGCAAGGCGACATCGCCTTTGCGGATTTCGGCCGCGAGCTGTTCGCCCGCCGCCGCGATTCCCGACAATTTTGACTCGCGCTTCTTCGCATCGGCCGGACGGATCACGAACGAGTAAACGCTCGGCGACGTGGCATTCAACGCCAGGCCGAGCGTCGTCGCTTGCTCCCACGAACGATCGAACGTCGCTTCGAGTTGCGCTTGCGGACCGCACTTCGCCAACGTGAATTCATTCGGAGCACCGGTCGCGGCACTCGGCAGGTTGTCGCGAATCATTCGCCGCAGCGTCTCATCCTGCCGAGCGACTTGATCGGCGCGGAACACGGTCGGCAACTCAACGAACGGCGGAGTCAAATCAAACGCCGGCTGCCACACGGCCAATCGCTGATCCAACGCGGATTGCGCCGCATCCAGCGCCAACTTCGTTCGATCCGCCCCACCGGCCGGGCTTGGATCGGTTCATCCCGAATCCAGCGATGCGAGTCTTCCGCCAATTCACGCGACGTGGCGTAACGCCGAGACGGCTCCTTGGCCATTGCTTTCAGGCAGATCGTTTGCAGGTCATGAGGAATGCGGTCGTTGAGCCGTCGTGGTGGCTGCGGTTCGTCGTGCAGCACCTGGTGCAGCAGCATCCGCATGTTTCCGCGAAACGGCAATTCACCCGCGATGAGTTGATACAGAATCACACCCAAACTGTAGACATCGCTACGGCCATCGACGTTGTGGCCTTCACCGCGGGCTTGCTCAGGACTCATGTAGGCTGGGGTACCCAGAATCTGTCCCTCTTGAGTGACCGTTACTTCTGTTCCTTCTTCGCGGCGAGCAAGTCCGAAGTCGAGAACCCGCGGTCGAAGCCCCGACGCGGTTGCGCCGGACCATCTACTTCCAGACGTCGATGACTTGTTGTCCAGAGACGTGCTGCTACCCACCGTCTCCAACATGATGTTCGACGGCTTCAGATCGCGATGCACAACACCCTTGCTATGAGCGTGGTCCAGAGCCTCGGCGACGGCGGCCAGGAGTTCCGCAGCGTCACGAAATTCGACCCGCCGGCCCGTGAGGTGATCCGCCAACGTCACTCCGTCCACGTATTCCGTCACGATGTACGGCAAGTTCGCCGAGTAGCCCACTTCGTAAACCGGGACGATCCCTGGATGGTTCAACTGCGCGGCATTGCGGGCCTCGCGAACGAATCTTTCTTCATCATCGTTGCTCGCAAACGTGCCAGATCGCGGCACCTTGACCGCCACAATGCGGTCCAACTCGGTATCGCGAGCCCGATAGACCGTGCCAAACGCGCCTTTGCCGATGTCCTCCAGCAACTCGAACTTCTCGAGCCGTGGACCTTTGGTACTTGACCAAGTGACCGTCTTGTCAGCGTCAACGCGGAACCCACTCCCGCACGCGGCACAAACAACGTCGTTCAATCCCTCGTCAACCTCGACAGGGTTCTGGCAGTGCGGACAGTTCAACTTGAGTCCACCACCGGCGCGCGACTGCGGATTTGAGAGGACGGTTTCAAGACTCTCGGCTGTGCTTCCGCCGGCTTTGGGCTGCGGAGTGCTCTCAGGCTGGATGTTCTGTTCGGATGGTCGATTTGGCGAAGCCATAGAAGTCCATTCTGGTTGAAATGGTCGCTGTCATCACAGCCGTGCTTCACACGTCGCAAGCATTCTACAAACACTTCGCAAGGGGAAAAGCAAAGTTCAGTTGCGGGTGAAGCCCGCATCACGAATCAGAAATATCACCCGGTTTCACCTCGATTCGGAGTCCTCCAGCGGCCACACGTCGACCGAGACGCTGAGCTGATGCTGCCCGCCGCCGAGGAACACGCCCCGAAGCGGGATGATGTCGCTGTAGTCGCGGCCCCAGGCGACGGCAATGTGGTCCGTCGAACATAACGTGCTGTTCGTGGGATCCAGGTCGATCCAATCTAGCGAGCCACCATAGACCGAGAGCCAGGCATGCGACTGATCTGCCCCGATGAGCCGGGGCTTGCCCGGCGGAGGAATGGTTCGCAAATAACCGCTCACGTAGCGGGCCGGCAGGCCGATCGATCGCAGGCAGGCGACCTGCACATGAGCAAAATCCTGGCAGACACCCTGCCGGATCCTAAAGGCTTCCTCGCTCGTGGTGGCGACGGTTGTGGACTTCGGTACATAACGGAAGTCGCGGTGAATGCGTGCGGTCAGGTCGAACGCGGCTTCCAATATCGGGCGTTCTTTCTGAAAGGAGTCGCGAGCGTACTCGGCGAACTCGTGCGACCGCCGAATGCGACGGGAGTCGTAGAGCAAGGGCACCACATCGGGCCAGCGAGGATCCTCCTGCCGGGCAACACCGTCAACGACCTGCTCCCAGGGAACTGTGGTGGTCGGGTCTGGCAGGTGCGGCGGCTTCACCGAGACCCGGCTGGTGGCCGTAATGCTCAATTCTTTGTGGCTTCCCTCGATGGAGAACGTATTCACATGATTGCCAAAGAAGTCTTTTCGATGGGCAGAAATTTGCGGCACCGGATGGATGACCAGCCGGTGGGAATGACAGTGAACCAGCGCATCCTCGCGCGGCGTCAGCAGCACCAGGTTGTGGCTCACACGAACCGGCTGCGAGTACTGATAGGTCGTGGCGTGGGTGATCTTGTAGTTCATCGCGCTTCTCCGGCCGAAGCGGCGAAGTGCTGCTGAAAACCTGCGTGAATCAGGAACCGACCGGACACGGCATCCGACAGTTTGGGCAACTGATCCGCCAACCGGCTGAGCAAGCGGACTAGTGCGGCTCGCTGTCCGGAACGGGCGCCCCGACACAGCTTGTAGACGTCAGCCATGCGGACAGAGCTCTGCAACGACAGCGCCAGGCGTTGTTCCGGCCCGCGAACCGCCTCGTGTGCATCGCGGGGAAGCTGGTCGACATGATCCGCAATGACGGCGAGTTGAAAGGCAATCGATCGCGGATTGGTTTCATCGACGAGCAACAAATCGAGCACTGGGGCTGGCTGGACCGTTGCTAGATATCGCGAGCGGTACGTCATGATGCTATCGGCCGTCTGGAGGATCGCTTCCAGGATCGCGGGTTCTTCGGCGTCCGCGCTGGAGAGCGTGGATTGCAACAACAGGACTGTCTGCAAGGCGCGTTCGATCCGGCGTCCGAGGTCCAGGAACCGCCAACCCTGAGTCCGAGTCATGCTTTCACCGGCCAGACCGGCCAGCGCCACCAATTCAGTGATCACCTGATCCAGGATGGCGAGCACTTCGGTCGCTTCAATGTTCCGGCCGTGCGCTGGCCGACGGCTGGTTTCCACGATGCGCAGAATCAGTCGCCAGGCATCGACGGCGATTCGATCACGAACCATTGAGGCTAAGCGGACGGCCTCGAGAATCGTCGACCGCAGGCTGCGTAGATGTTTGGTGTCGAACACCGCCTCGGGCAGGACGTTCCTGATGTCAGGGACTGTGTCCTGCAAGCCGGCGACCACATGGTCAGGCTCAATTTGTCCCAGCTCGGCCAAAACTTTGAGCAGCGTGGACAATACCGGAGCCTGTTCCCGCTCGCTGGTGAACAGCAGAAACACCGTGCGGAGCAGTCGGGCTGCGGCTTCCGCGCGTTCCACGTTGCGTCCCAGCCAGAACAGATTGTCGGCCACACGGCTGGGAAGTTCCGCGCCGCTCCGCCTCAGCGAGATCTGTTGTCCCGGCGGAGACAGCAGGCTGACTTCTTCAACCGGCCCGTCCGAGAGAATCCACACGTCCAAGCTGCGTTCACCCGAGGTCATGGGGTGATCGAGAACCGCCGCTTCGCGCGAAACGCGCGCCAACCCGCCCGGCAGCGCGAGATATCCGTGCTCTTTCGCGACGAGAAATGCCCGCAGTGCCACAGACCAGGCTTCCGGACCACCTTCCGTCCAAACCGGAGTCGTGGAACGTTCGACGATCTCCTGGGCCACGAACTCACTCGGCCCGGCCCGCAGCGTCTCGAGGCATTGTCGGCGTGCCTTTTTGGACAGATTGGCCGGTTGAATCGGCGGCTCGGACTTCGTGCGGAACGCTGGGCGCAGGAGGATCTGATCGAAATGAGCGAGGACGTGTTGCAGTGCCGACTCCTCGCCGCACCACCACGTGGCAACGGAAGGTAGCCGCAGGTCTTCTCCGAGCAGGCGGCGACAAACCAGCGGTAAGAATGCCAGCAGAATGGGAGACTCGACCAGCCAACTGCCCAGAGAATTCGCCACGGACACATTGCCAGACCGCAGCACCTCCAACAGTCCCGGCACGCCATAGGCGGAATCCGGCGAAAGTTCCACAGGATCGCAATCGTCATCGTCCAGACGCCGCAGCAACACTTCCACGGGCAGCAAACCGCCGAGTGTTTTTAGCATGACCCGATTCCCACGCACGGCTAAATCGCCACCCTCGACCAGGGTGTAGCCGAGATACCGCGCCAGATAGGCGTCTTCAAAGTATGCCCAACTCGATGGTCCCTGCGTCCAGAGCACGATGCGGGGGTTTTCACGAAACCGCGGAGCCATCTCGCGGAGCTTTTCCCGCAGCGCGATGAAGAACGACGCCAACCGTTGGACTCGGCGCTGATGGAACGCCGTGGGCAGCATGCGGGAGGTGATGATCCGGTTTTCGAGCGCGTACCCCAGACCGAAAGGAGCCCGTGTGCGGTCTCCCGTGACCCACCACGCTCCCTCCGGAGACCGCGCGAGATCGGCAGCATACAAATGTAAGTGATGCTTTCCAGCCGGAGTAAGACCGTGGTAGGCCGGACCAAAGCCGGGATGTCCATAAAGCACATAGGGCGGCAACACCTGCTCCCGAATGAGGTGTTGCGGACCAAACAGATCTCGCAGGATCAGGTCAAACAACCGCGCCCGCTGGTCGAGACCCGCTGCCAACTGTTGCCATTCGGACTCCGCGATCAACAGCGGCAAGGCATCGAGGATCCAGGGTCGTGACGTCTCTCCCGTGGGATCGTGTGGATTGAACGAGAACCCGTCCTTCGTGATTTGCCGCTGAGCTTGCTCCCAACGCCGCTGCAATTCCGGTTCACCGATTTCCTGCAAATCCTCGACGAACGGCCGCCAATGCGGTCGGACCTGACCGGACTGGATGGCCTCATCAAAGACTCCGTCGCGGGATGCGTAGCGAGCGAACATCGCCGGCAACGTGGATACGGGAGAGTTGTCGTGTTTCATAGGGGACTCACGGCTCGGCGCAAGTCGAGAGTCAGTGGGAAAGCGGGATTGGATTCTCTCGGGGGAATAAACATCGGTCCGGGAGAATGCCCCATTTGAAAGAATCGAGCGGCGCGACGAGATTCCGCTTCGTAAGCATTCACCGGAAAGGTCTCATAATGCCGGCCACCCGGATGGGCGACGTGGTAGACGCAGCCGCCCACAGAGCGAGCAGCCCAAGTATCGAGAATATCGAACACCAGTGGCGTGTGGACAGGAATTGTGGGATGCAAACAACTCGGCGGGCACCACGCCCGATAGCGAATTCCCGCCACGAACTCCCCGGCAATACCAGTCGGGTGCAACGGAACGTGGCGCCCGTTGCACGTGATGACGTGCCGAGATCCGGTCAACCCACAGACCTTCACCTCCAGTCGTTCGACGGACGAGTCAACGTATCGGGCCGTTCCGCCGCCGCTCGGTTCTTCACCAAGGACATACCATGGTTCAATCGCCGTCCGCAATTCCAGAGCGATGTCTTGTTGCGTGACGTTCCCGATCAACGGAAAACGGAACTCAAAGTGCGGCATGAACCATCGGCGATCAAACGCCAAGCCCGCACGATTCAGTTCGTCCACGACATCCCCAAAGTCGCGCCACACGAAGTACGGTAACAAGTACCGATCGTGCAACGACGTCCCCCAGTCCACCGGAGGCTGCTCGTACGGAGACTGCCAGAAGTGGGCCACCAACGCTCGCAACAGAAGCTGTTGCGTCAAACTCATCTGTGCATGCGGAGGCATCTCGAAAGCCCGAAGTTCGACCAGCCCCAAACGTCCGCTGCTGCTGTCGGGTGAGTACAGCTTGTCGATGCAGAACTCAGCCCGATGCGTGTTTCCGGTCAGGTCAATCAGCAAATTTCGGAAAATGCGGTCGACCAGCCACGGCGGGCAATCCACTCCCCGTGGAGGAACGAGAGAAAAGGCCAGTTCCAATTCATACAGCGCATCCCGTCGGCCTTCATCGACACGCGGAGCTTGACTCGTCGGGCCAATGAACCGGCTGCTGAATAAGTACGACAAACTGGGATGATTCAGCCAGTACGCGACCAGGCTCTTCAGCAAATCCGGACGTCGCAGGAACGGGCTGTCGGCCGGCGTCGCTCCTCCCAAGACGACATGGTTTCCGCCCCCCGTGCCGGTGTGCTTGCCGTCCAGTTCGAACTTCTCCGTCCCCAGTCGCGAGAGACGTGCCTCTTCATAAAGCGCCGTCGTATTGTGGACCAATTCGTCCCAACGAGCCGAGGGATGAATGTTGACCTCGATGACGCCCGGATCGGGAGTCACCTTGATCTGGTTGATCCGCGGATCCTGCGGCGGCAGATATCCTTCAATGACCACCGGCATCTGTAGGTCATCCGCCGTCCGCTCGATCGCAGCGATCAGATCGAGATGATCTTCAAGCCGTTCGACCGGCGGCAGAAAGACGTGCAGACGTCCGCATCGCGGCTCGATGCACAGCGCCGTCCGGATCACTGGCGGAGAGACGGTTTCGTCGGTGGCGAGATCCGTCGGCGTTGCCAATTTGGTCGCCGCACGGACCTGTTCAGAGATTCCTTGCCGCGAGACCGCATCCGGCCGACCGACGAGGTATCGTTGCTGATGAGACCTAGGCTTCGGAAGCGGGGATCGACGTTCCAACGGATCGGTTGGGAAGAAGCCCGGAGTCTGCGACTCGGGCACCCACGGGAGTGAATCGATCGGCAACCGAAGACCGACGGGGGAATCGCCCGGCATCAGAAACATTCCCTCCGCCCGCACCGGCCACGGGCCGCTGGTCCAGCGCGCGCGGGCTTGCCACCACTGGCAACACAACGGCATCACAAATCCGACCGGCTGGTCGAGTCCGCGCTCGAACACCCGTGCGAGACGCATACGTTCTTCAGGATCTTTGAGCTTCGGATCGCGCGGATCGACGTTGATCGGCAGCCGCTGCTCTTTCCACAAGTAGTGAGCGATGTCCTCATAGGCGGGAATGATCCAGTTCGTTTGGACTCCCAACTCCTGGGCGAGACGCGCCGCAAAGCGACGTGCGTGCTCTGCGCCAAATCCGTAATCCCGATCGACATCCGCGATCAGATCCGCATTCTCCCAGATCGGGATGCCGTCCTTTCGCCAAATGCATCCCAGCGCCCACCGCGGCAGCGACTCGCCCGGATACCACTTTCCCTCGCCGTAGTGCAACACCCCTCCTGGAGCGAAGCGTGTACGCAAGCGTTTGATCAAGACTTCGGACAGTTGGCGTTTGTGCGGCCCCACGGCGGCGATGTTCCATTCCTCGCCTTCCATGTCGTCGATCGACACGAATGTCGGCTCGCCCCCCATCGTCAACCGCACATCCGCTTGTTCCAGACGCTCGTCGATGCGGTGTCCCAACGTCTCGATGTCTGCCCAATGCTCCGGCGTGTACGGCTTCGTGACCCGCGGGTCTTCGTGAATGCGGGTCACCTTCATGGCGAACGAGAACTCCACGCCGCACGGCTCCAAACCTCCCACAATCGGCGCAGCGGACATCGGATCTGGCGTGCAGGCAAGCGGAATGTGCCCCTCCCCGGCCAGCAGCCCCGACGTGGGATCAAGACCGATCCACCCCGCGCCCGGAAGATACACCTCCGCCCAGGCATGCAGATCCGTGAAGTCCACTTCCGCACCGGTCGGGCCATCCAGCGATTTGACGTCCGGAACCAGTTGGATCAGGTAGCCGGAAACGAACCGCGCCGCCAACCCCAGGTGCCGTAGCGTCTGCACCAACAGCCAGCCAGAGTCACGGCAGGATCCCGCGGCGCGCGTCAGTGTCTCTTCGGGCGTTTGCACCCCCGGCTCCATCCGGATGAGGTACCGAATCTCTCGCTGAAAACGCTGATTCAAAGCCACCAGGAAATCGTTCGTGGTCTGCTCGCGGCGGTCGATGCTGGCCAGGAACTGTCTGAACTTCGCGCCGGGTTCGAGCGTCTCCAGGAATGGACGGAGTTCGCGCGCCAGCCAGTCTTCGTAGCGGAACGGCACAGTCTTCGCCGATTCTTCCACGAAGAAATCAAACGGGTTGATGACCGTCATTTCGGCCACCAGATCGACTTCGATGTGCAGTTCGCGGGTTTTTTCCAGAAAGACGTACCGAGCCAGAAAGTTGCCGTGCGGATCTTGCTGCCAGTTGACAAAGTGTGCTTCGGGCCGGACCCGCAGCGAATAGGATCGGATCGGTGTGCGACAGTGTGGAGCCGGACGCAGTCGCACGATTTGCGGTCCCAGCGAGATCAGTTTGTCGTACGCGTAGTTCGTTTGATGGTTGAGCGCGACACGGATGGACATCAGTGGGAATCCTTCTACCGCGGCTGGCAGCTGCATTGAGAGTCCTTCGGTCGTTTATTATGCGCGCCGTGGGCGCCATTTGTCCCCTCTCCCCCGCCGTAGGGGAGGGGGTTAGAGTGTTAGGTTTTAATTGATGCGCGCCGTGTGCGCAATTGGTCCCCTTTCCAGCACCACAGGGGAGAGGGAGCAAAGCTGCGGAAGAAGCCCGCGTTACGAAAAGGAGCGGTGGAACGGGTTCTGCAGCTTGAAAACAACGCAGACAACTATCTTACCAGATCGAATTGAGGCGTTTTCTCCGCTTGGACTATCATCTGGCGAACGCCTGACGACCAAACGTGGCACGTGGTCGCGACGTACCTAACAATTTGCCAGCATTGAATTGGAGTTTCTGCTTGAGCCTGCCGCCTGAAAACACGCTGACGTACGAACGGAAACAGGCCAACTTCCACGAACGAACCTTTTCGGGTCATCGAGCAAACATGCACACTGCCTTTCATCGTTCGATGCTTGTGGTCGCCTCGCTGGCGAGTCTGCTGTTGGGCAACTCCGGACGAGCTGGCGAAGGTGTCGACGACTTTCGCGATCTGTTTGGCGGAAAACTGTCAGTGCGAAAACCCAGTGGCCGATCGCAGCCCACATTGTTGGAGGTCTCGCTGGCCAACGACACCAGCAAGCGTCCGAGGATTGAAGGCGACGCGGTCTTGTTGTCGATCGGATTGAAGCTCGCGCCCAGAAGTTACACCTATTCGATGAACCAGGCGTTTGACGGAGCGACGCGCGTCACGCTGTCCGAAGCAACCGTCGGCGTCGAACCGGCTGACGACACGTTTTTTTTCGACCGCGAACCGCACTCGGAGTTTGTCGCCGACTTCAATCAAACCGTCGAGAAGTTCACCGACGACAGCGTGACTTGGTCGCGGCGATTTCGCTTGCTTCCCGGCGTCAAACGGGAAGATGTTCGAATCGTCGGTCGAGTAAAGTATCAAATCTGTAACGAACTGAGCTGCACACCGCACGACGAAACCTTTGACGTCCGTTGGAATGCGCCAGCTCGAGTGGTGCTCACGTCTCGAGCGGGCGAGCTGACGAGCACTGATTCCAAGCCGAAACGGACAACCGACACGCGCGAAACCGATCAACCATCGCTCAAAGCGCCGCGATTGTCCGACGATGTCAAGTCCGCGCCGGTCGAACGCAGACCGTTTGAAATGGACGCCGTGTCGAAGAGTAAATCTCCCGAACCGGCGAAGGTCCATTTCCAACTTTCGCCGGAGAACGCTCAGCCGGGAGGCACGGTGACGCTCGCGGTCAGGATGAAGTTGGAATCTGGCTGGCACACATTCGCGCTCGATCAAAATCCGGACAACGTGGGCAATCCAACAGTCTTTGAGATCACAACCAACGGGTTGAAGCCGGCGACCGACGAGTTTGTGCCGGACAAGCCACCGGAGATCGCACTGTCTGAGGGAAAAGAACAGCGAGTACATCACGACCAAGTGACATGGACTCGGACGTTCGTCGTGGAACAGCCGGACTACGGCGTCGCGGGAACGATCAACTATCAGGTTTGCCGCGAGAGCTGTCGTCCGAAAAAAGTGACGTTCGCTCTGGGTTATGCTCCCGACCTGAAGGCCGCCACCACTCGGACCGTCGATTCGAGCACGCGGACTCCGGAAAAGCCCGATCCACCCAAGACCGATGAGTCGTTCGATACGGACAACGAAGAAGCCACGTTCGAAGATCTGCTGCCAGAGATCAAAGGGCCGTTCCAGCCGGTCGATGAGCGGCCGTCGAGCCTTGCGGTGTACTTGCTGTATGCGTTCCTTGGCGGCTTGATTTTGAACATCATGCCCTGCGTGTTGCCGGTCATCGCGATCAAGGTGCTGAGCTTCGTGCAACAAGCCGGCGAAAGTCGCCGGCGGATTTTGGCACTCAACCTGACGTATTCACTAGGCGTGGTGCTGGTTTTCGTGTTGCTGGCCAGTTTGGCGGTCTTCGCGAAACTGGGCTGGGGAAATCTGTTTCAAAGGACGGAATTTCAGGTCGCCATGTCGTGTCTGGTGTTCGCGATGGGTTTGAGCCTGATGGGCGTCTTTGAGATTCCAGTCCCCGGTCTGATCGGCTCAGCGGCCAGCGAGCAGCATCAAGAAGGTCTGCCGGGAGCCTTCTTCACCGGCATCTTCGCGACGTTGTTGGCAACGCCGTGCAGTGGCCCGTTCCTCGGCGTGACGCTTGGCTGGTCTGTGAAGCAACCGACAGAAATCACGTATCTGGTATGGTTCGTGATGGGTCTCGGCATGGCGTCGCCGTACATCCTGCTGGGCTTCTTTCCGAAATGGGTGAAGTACCTACCCAAGCCGGGCAACTGGATGGTGACGTTCAAGCAAGTCTGCGGATTCGTGCTGATGGCCACGGTCATCTTCCTAATGAGCAGTCTACGCGAGAACTGGGTCTTGCCGCTGTTGATTCTGCTGCTGGCAATCGGGTTCTCGCTGTGGATGATCGGCAACCTGTACCACATCAACTCACCGAACGGTCGACGTTGGTTTGTCCGCTCGATGGCGACACTGACGTCCGTGGCGGGTTGCTGGCTGGCGATCAGTCTTGCCAGCGAAAAGCCGGGCGCTCACGAGCTGAAATGGGAACCGTTCACTGGTCAGCGCGTCCAGACTGAGTTACTCAGCGGTCGCACGGTGCTCATTGATTTCACCGCCAAGTGGTGCGCGACGTGTCAGACCGTCAAGAAGCTGGCGCTCAACACGGCCGACACCAAAGAACTCGTCAAGCAGCACAACGTCCTGACCCTGAAGGCGGACTGGACTGGCCATTCGCCGGAAGTCACGCGTTGGCTGAGCGCCGTCGACAGCGAAAGCATTCCCGTCTTGATGATCTTCCCCGGCGGCGATCCGACGCACCCGTTC
>CAZPUJ010000374.1:0-11091 GCA_964589725.1 uncultured Planctomycetaceae bacterium | reverse complement strand
GGCCACGTGACGAGCGGGGCTGAAATCTTGGTGAGCACTGTAACGATGTGGCACCGAAATGATGTAGGCCCCGGCTTCGGCGGCGGCCTTCGTACCGGCTTGGCTGTCTTCCAGCACCAGCATCTCGCGCGGCTGCACGTTAAGTCGCTCGGCCGCCTTGATGTAGATCTCGGGATGCGGTTTGCCCTGCGTGACATCCTCGGCCGTGAGTGTCGTGTGAAAGCGGCCGTGAATCTCGAACTGCCGCAAAATGCCGTGCAAATAATCTCGGTCCGACGACGTGGCGACCCCTTTCGGCAGGCCGTTGTGTTCGATGTGGTCCAGCAACTGGAATAGTCCCGGCATCGGAGCAAGCTGTCCTTCGAGCATGTTCAAGAAGATGTCACGAGACTCGGTCCACAATTCCCGCGGATCGTCGGACAAACCGGCTCGCTCGACGAGCAGCGGGTAGCCTTCCTCCGCGCGGCGGCCCATCAGCAGCGTGAAGAGTTCGTCGGTCATCTCCTGCCCACGCCGCCGCATCAGCTCGACGCCCGCCTCGTGGAAGACTTCCTCTGTATTGAACATCAAACCGTCAAGGTCGAAGACGACTGCTTTGATCATGGGGTGCATGGTTTACCGTGGTCGCCGCACGAAGTCACGACCGGCCAAGAGAACATGCGGGCTGTTGTTGGCGATAACTCAAGTCGAGCACATCCATTGGGTGAGCGACCCAAAGGTCGTGGCCGGCTTGGCGGAGTTGCATCTGAAGCTGCAGCGAGCAGCCGGCGTTGCCGGTGATCACCGCTTTGGCCTTCGTTTGCAAGATGTGGTTCAGCTTGCGGCGTCCCAACTGAGCGGCCATCTCTGGTTGCGTCAGGTTGTAGCTGCCGGCGGCTCCGCAGCAAATCTCACTTTCGACCAGCGGGATGATTTCGAGTCCCGGCACCAGCGACAACAAGTCGCGCGGCTGCTCGCGAATCTTCTGCGCGTGACACAGATGGCAGGCGTCGTGATAGGTCGCTCGCAGCTTGATCTCACCCGTTGGCTTGATCGGGCCTAGCGACATTAGGAACTCAGACACATCTTTGACCTTGCGGGCAAACGCCGCGAGCTTGTTCGCAGTCACGTCGTCCTGCGGCGAAAGCTCGTGGGCGACGTGACCGTAATCTTTCAGCATCGAGCCGCAGCCGGCGACGTTGATGATCACGGCATCGACGTCGTCGGAATTGAACGCGACGGCGTTCGTTTTCGCGAGCCGCAACGCCGGTTCGCCGGCTCCACTGTGATAGTGGATCGCTCCGCAGCAGACTTGCCCTTTGGGGACGATGACCTCGCAGCCGTTGTGTTGCAACACACGCGCGGTCGCCCAATTCGTCGGGCCGAACATCGCGTCAGCCACGCAACCGGTGAAGAGCGCGACGCGCGCTCGACGAGGTCCCATCGCTGGCAACACATTCGGCAAACGCGGAGTCGACGGCGGCAGCTTCGGCAACAATTCGTGCATCCGCCGCAGTGGGCTGGGCAAGAGTTTCATCAGCCCCAGAGATTCAGCGAGTCGATCCAGTCCCAACCGCTGCACCCATCGCGCCGGTGCGAGTGCCCAGCGCAGCCGATTCGCATGCGGGAACAAGCCGTAAAGAATAAGCTTCTGAAACCAGCCGCTGGCTTCACCGCTTCCGGTGGCTATTTCACGTTGTCGCATCTCGACGCGGAATGGCTCGATCAGCCGGCCGTATTGCACGCCCGAAGGGCAAGCGGTCTCGCACGCTCGGCAGTCCAAACACAGATCCAGGTGCGACTTGACGGCATCGGTCAGCGGCAACTGACCGTCGACAACGTTCCGCATCAAATAAATCCGTCCACGCGGGCTGTCGTTTTCGTTGCCAGTTTCCAAATACGTCGGACAGGCCGACGTGCAAAGGCCGCAGTGGACGCAGCTCATGAAATAGCGGTAATCAATTTGCGAACCGACGGGTGACTCGGCAGATTTCGTCGCTGTGGTGGCATCAGAAGCATGCATGGGGAGTTGGTCGTTTCGCCTTCAGGCGGTGTTTGAATTCGTTGCCGCCTGAAGGCGGAATGGCGAACTCATTTCGAGTCGCGACGAAGTTTCGTCAGTGCCTGCGCCGCGTCGAGCCGCACGCGGGCTTCGGGGTATCCGTTTGAGATTGCTTCGACATCGCGGATGATCTCGGACCGCGTGGCGATATCCAATTGCGAAGACAATTCGCCGACCGCCTTCAGCGCGTTCGAGGTGGCTTTGATCGACGACGTTGTTTTTTCGGGCGCGGTCCTGAGGGCCGCACCCGTCACCAGGATTTCGCGGAGTATCGGCAAACCGTCGAGCGATTTCTGTCGCGTGAACGCGATGGCGGCGTTGGCTCGCGTGTCGGCATCTTCGTCAGCCAGCAACACCAGCAGTGGTTGCTTCGTGACTTTGGCTGGAAACGATCCCAGTGTGGCTGCAGCCAAGAGCCTCAGCCGTGCGTCGTTGTCTCGCGACAACGTGACGACATCATCAACAATTTCGTCACCTGACAAACCCGCTCCCCGGGCAGCGGCGCGTTCGGCGATCATCGCCACGGCCAGCAGAGCTGCGTTGCGGACTTCCAGAGAATGTTGCTGTTGCATGGCATCACGCAGCACCGGCAGCACGACGTCGGGCACATCCAGCCGTCCCAGGGCCAACACGAGAAACTGCTGCTGATTGAGCGACGCCTCGTCGTGCGAATCGCTTTTGAGCAATCCAGCCGTGAAGCTCGACAACTCTTGCGCGACTTGCCGGTTCGTCGCCAAACGGGGACCGTCGTCGTTGCGGAGTTGCTCGGCGTTCAAAAGCTGCGCCAGGCCCATTGCTCCGCGACCACGGCGATGCTCGTTCCCGCTACGGATGTCCTGGACCAGCGACTGCCAGTCTTGTTCACTGGAAGCCAGCTTTCCGAACAGAAACCACGCGCCGACGATGATCGCCACGATCAAGCCGGGGACAACAAACAACTGCACGATGAACTTCGCCGACGGCGGTTCAATGGGCGGCAACTCTTCAGGCCTGGACGACGCGAGCGGTAATTCGGCGTTGTCTTGTGTTTCAGAATACAAGTCGGACATGGGTCTGTCGCGGAGTAGGGCGGGTTTGAGTCAGCCTGACGTTTCATTGCAAATCGCAAAATGACAATTGCAAATTGCCAATTGAGGTCTCGCGCATGATGATTGGCGGTCCAATCTGCAATTTGCAATTCTCAATTTGCGAGCACGTCCGCGTGGCACGCTAGCGGGTTGCTTCCCGTTGAGCCAGTTCCAGGTCGGCGTCAACCATCATCTGGCAGAGTTCGCGGAAAGAGATTTTCGGTTGCCAGCCGAATTTGTTTCGCGCTTTGCTCGCGTCACCACAAAGCGCGTCGACTTCCGACGGTCGGAAGAAACGCGGGTCTTGCTCGACGTGCTTTCGCCAATCCAGGCCGAGGTGACCGAAAATCTCGTCGAGAAACTCGCAAATCGTGTGCGTTTCGCCCGTCGCGATGACGTAATCGTCCGGCTGAGTTTGTTGCAGCATCAGCCACATGGCTTCGACGTAGTCGCCCGCGAAACCCCAGTCGCGCCTTGCGTCCAAGTTGCCGAGAAGGAGTTTGCTTTGCAGGCCGAGCTTGATGCGCGCCGCCGCCCTCGCGATTTTGCGGGTGACAAAACCTTCGCCACGTCTCGGCGATTCGTGGTTGAACAAGATGCCGTTGCAGGCGAACAGCCCGTAAGCCTCGCGATAGTTCACCGTCTGCCAGAAACCGAAGACTTTCGCGCAGGCATACGGGCTGCGCGGGTGAAACGGCGATTGCTCGTTCTGAATCGGTGCGGTCACTTTGCCAAACATTTCGCTGGACGAGGCTTGATAGAAACGGACTTGCCGACCGCTCCGTTGCTGATGCAGGCGGATGGCTTCGAGCCATCGCACCACGCCGACCCCCGTGACGTTCGCGGTGTGGATCGGCAGATCGAACGACAACCGCACATGACTTTGAGCCGCTAGGTTGTAGACCTCATCCGGCCGAATCGCGTCCAGCAGCGAGCTGAAATTTCCGCCGTCGGACATGTCGCCGTAATGTAGTTTCAGATCGGAAGGCTCGCCGATGCCGGGACCGTTGCACGGGATCAATCCGTGAACCTCGTAGCCTTTCGACGACAATAGCTGTGACAAGTAATAGCCATCTTGTCCGGAGATGCCGGTAATCAATGCGACGTGTCGAGTCGGTTCAACCATGATTGCTCGTTTCTGCCAACGTGATGGGCCGAGTATGATCCGCCGTCCACAACGCCGCAAGCGGGGGTTCGCGTGTCCTGTCCCCTCTCCCCCGCATCGGGGGAGAGGGTTAGGGTGAGGGGGCCGAGCGCTCCACCGGCCCAGGAACCCCCCTCACCCCTGCCCTCTCCCCCGATGCGGGGGAGAGGGAGCTAAGGTGGCGCGCGAAGCCCGCGTTACGGAGCGGGGTCGTGAGAGTTTGCCGAATTTTGTGACGCAAACGTCCGCGTTTCATCTGCGAAAGTACGTTCAGTGCCAACATTGGCTCGCCGAATCATGATCGCACAGATTCTGGCGTTGCTGACTGCGCTGGCGATCGTGGTCCCGGCGGAAGTCGAGCATCTGCAGGACGCTCTCAGGCATCGCTGGTCCGATTGGCTCATGGGCATCAATGTCGACACAACGCTGCCGTGGTTGCTGATGGTGCTCCTGCCGTACTTCTGGTTCGTGCGTCGACCGTTCTGGACGCCGACCGGCCAGTGGTGGAACAAACTCACAACGTGGTGGAGCGATGGTTCTCAATCTGCGCGTGCCACGGCTGTGTCAGCCGTGGTCTCTACCGATCAAGAACAATCCCGTACGGCTGACACAGCCGTGGCATTCGGTCGGCGAGGCACTCTCATTGCTGTTTTGCTCATCGCCGCCACATCGGTGTTCGCGAGCCATCGCGTCGCCTCGCACCGCGTCGGCGATCGCGAGCAGTATCGCTTCGGGGATTTGCCGTCAGCGTATCACGACGAGTACAGCTATCTGTTTCAGGCGGATACTTATCTCGCGGGACGCTGGTCATTTCCGAGTCATCCGAAGGCGGCGCGGTTGTTCGATCAGATGCACGTGTTGAACGAAGGACGATTTGCGAGCCGTTACTTTCCGGCGACCGGTTTGTTCGTCGCGCCGTGGTTGTGGTTGGGTTGGCCCATCTTGGGCCATTGGCTGGTAGGGGCGGCGACGGGCGTACTGGTGTTCGGTATCGGCCGCGAACTGTCGAGCAACGGCACTGGCTTCGTGGCCGGAATGTTGACCGCGTTGTCGCCGGGCATGGCGTTGTTTGGCAACTTGGTGTTGGCTCATCACCCGACGTTGCTGGGGCTGTTTTTCTTTGCGTGGTCGTTCGTGCGCTGGCAGCGAACGGGCCGTGTGCGAGATATCGCGTTTGCCGTTGTCGGTTTGAGTTGGGCGATGCTCTGCCGGCCGATGACGGCGGCGGGCTTCAGCCTCCCGTTCGGGGTTGCGTTTGCATTGAAGTTGTGGCGTTTACTCGGCCTACAAGCCCGAAGCACAAGCAGGGGTCGGGGTTCATCGGTCCCTCGCTGGCGCTTCGGGCTGGTGTGGTCGCCATTGTTGGCGATGCTGTTGCCGCTGGTCGCTGGCTTTGTCGTGCTGGGTATTCAGAACCATGCCATCACAGGAACCGTGATGACGTCGCCGTATCAACTCTTCACCGACATCTACACGCCACGACATGTCTATGGCTTCAACAATGTCGTGCGAGGCGAACAGCATCTTGGTCCGAGAGTGCTCGACAACTACGACCGCTGGGCGGTGAATCTGACTCCGGCACTCGCGGTCGAAAACACGAAGAATCGGCTGCTGGCGTCGTGGCAATGGACGGTCGGCCTCGTGCCGTTGTTGGCCGCGACGGTCGTATTCGTGCTGACGGGATCAAGCCGTGATCGACGTTGGTGGCTGATCTTCGCGGCAATTGTGTCGCTGTTTGCGGTGCATGTGCCGTACTGGTTTGTCGGCATGTTCGACTGGCATTACGTGCTTGAAACGGGACCGCTGTGGTGCTTGGTGCTCGCAGCGGCTTCGGACACGCTCGGCCGAGCCTGGTTGGCGACGGCGCGGCCACGCATGGTCGTGTGGTGGTCGGCGATTGTCTTCTCGGCAGTGGCGGTCAGTCTGTTCGAGTTCGCTCCGCTGTGGTATCCGTCCAAACTGGAATTGGCCGTCGAGAACGTCGCCTTTTCGCGTCTGCGGTATCAAGCGTTCAACGAACTCGTACAGCGCGAAGTGCGAGATCGGCCGGCGCTGTTGTTGATCGAGGCTGATCCGGCGGACCGGCACATCGACTACGTCGTCAACGAACCGAGTCTGTCGGCAAGCGTGTTGCGAGGTCGCTTCCCCGTCGCCGACTGGCCCCTCGAACGGATTGCGGCCGAATTCCCGGATCGAGCCTTGTACCTGTTCCTAGCGAAGACTGGGGAACTGCGATTGCTTACCCGACGGGAATTGCAAAATGCAAAATGAAAAGTGCAAATTACGAGTGGCGATCGTCGGTGGCGGCATCTCGGGCCTGTCGGCCGCGTTTCGGTTGAGTGAACTCGCGCGAGAAGCTGGCCGTGCTGTCGAAGTCACTCTGTTCGAGGCCGCGCCCCGATTGGGGGGGCTCCTGCGCACAGAACGGATCGGCGAGTATCTCGTCGAGCACTCCGCCGATATGTGGATCACGAATAAGCCGGAAGCTGTGCGACTGTGCGAGCGGCTCGGCCTGGCGGAGCGGCTGATCCCGACGGACTCGACGTTTCGCAAATCGCTGGTTTGGTCGCGAGGACGGCCGATCCCCGTGCCGGAAGGATTTCAACTGATGGTGCCGGAGCAGTTCTGGCCGCTGTTGTGTTCTTCGATTCTCAGCCTATGCGGCAAGCTACGTGTGTTGGCCGAGCCGTTGATTCCACAGCGTCGCGACACGGACGATGAGAGCTTGGCCGATTTCGTTCGTCGCCGATTCGGCCGCGAGGCGTTCGAACGACTGGTGCAACCGCTCGTCGGCGGCATCTACACGGCGGACCCGGAACGCCTGAGTCTGAAAGCCACGCTGCCTCGATTCGTCGAGATGGAAAAACAACACGGCAGCTTGATTCGCGCGGCGTTGCGTCAACGACATGATCGTTCCTCGGACCCAAAGACGCCGTCAAATTCGAGTGGAACGAGTGGTGCTCGTTACGGCTTGTTCGTGAGCTTGCCGAATGGCATCGAGGAGTTAGTCACGGTGTTGATCCAGCGCGTCGAACAACAAGCAACGGCTCGTTGCGGAGCAGCCGTTCAAAAAATGCGACCTCGTGCAGGAGGCGGGTTTGAACTGGACATCGATCATGGCTCCCTCACCCTAGCCCTCTCCCAGGGGGAGAGGGGACCGCTGCGAGAGTGTTTCGACGCGGTGATTCTGGCGGTGCCGGCGTTTGTCGCGGCGAATCTTGTGGACGATGAGTGTTCCGAACTGTCGCGTGATTTGCGGCGCATCGAGTATGCCTCGACCGTCGTTGTCGCGAGCGGGCACAAACTGACGGACATCGCCCATCCGCTCGATGCCTTTGGACTGGTGGTGCCGCACATCGAACGGCGACAAGTTTTGGCGGTCTCGTTCACCAGCCGCAAGTTTCCCAATCGAGCTCCTGCCGGCCACGTGTTGCTGCGCACATTCGTCGGCGGAGCGTTGCAGCCAGAACTGTTCGATCTCGATGACGACGCGCTGCGACAATTGGTTGGACGCGAGTTGAGCGAACTCTTGGGCGTACGCGGCGAGCCTGACTTCGCCATCGTCCTCCGTCATGCGCGATCGATGCCGCAGTATCATGTCGGTCACGAGGAACTCGTCTCGCGCATCGAAAAGGCTGTCGCGCAACGCCCAGGCCTTGGGCTGGCAGGGAATTACTTGCACGGGGTTGGCATTCCCGACAGCATCGGCAGCGGTGAGTCCGCCGCCGAGAAGGTATTTTGCGACGGAATGTCCCGAAGCGTGTGACTCGCTTCGACTCAGTATCAACGCAACTCTTGCGACATCGCGTATAGGATGACGTTGACCGCCAGCTTCACGGCGTCTTCAGAGACGTAGCCTTCGCAGGCGACGGCGGTTTGCCGCTCCAACGCGCAGCTCAGGTCGTATTTGCTGTAGATCACGGCGAAGCGGCCGTCGACTTCGATCCCTTCGAAGATCGGTTCGCCCAGGTTGACGGAGTTGGAGATCACTCCCTTGCCGTCGGTCGGGTCCGCGCCGCGGCGGCGGACTTGTCGCAGATCGTGGCCGTCCTTGGCGAAGAACAACTCGTGCGTGACGGGAATGCGCGTCAGTGTTTTGTCCGGATAGAGTTGGCCGATCAGCTCGCGAAAGCTTTTGTCGAACGCAGCCGCGCTGCAACAGGCGTCGGTGAACAACACACCGCCGTTGTCGAGATATTGCCTCAGCCGCTCGCGTTCGGAGCGAGTCATCTCGAATTGATGACGCCCGTGCATGTAGGCGATCGGGTAGTTGAACAAGTTGGGATCGGCCGGCGACAAAACTCGCGGCACCGACGAGGCCGCCAGTCCAGTGGTGAGATTCAACGCATGCAGCATGTTTCGTAGAGCGAACGGAGCCGTGTCCCAGCCGCCGGTGTGTTTAAGTTGCACGATTTGCAACAGCCCGGCTTCGATGCGATCGCGCTTCGCGGCTTGCTGCGCGATTTGATCCTGGTCAAGCTTATTGGGCGGTTCGCGGCCGGTCGCGTACGCGACGACGTTCACGCCGATCTTCGTGGCCTTCGTAATCATCAGTTTTAACTCGAGTGGTCGCTTCGGTGGATCGGAGACACACCACTTGTTCCACAGACACGAGATGTCCTCGGGCGAATAGACGATCGCTGTACGGCAGCCGAAGTCGACGCCCCACAGATTCACGTCAGCCCCTTCCAGCAGATGCTCGCTGCGGAAGATCGGATGCTCGGACGAGAGCTTTTTGAGTTCTGCCTCGCCGTTCGGGTACATGCGTTTGATGAGTTCGCGGAAGCCGTCGTCGAAGCCGGTTCCGTTGCAGTTGCCGACGGCGAAGATGAAGCCACTTCTGTTGACGTACTCACGCAGCAGTTCGACCTCTTTGTCCGCCAGTTCCGGCTTGTCGCTGCCGGACAGGAACAGAACCGGAGCCTGCAGCAGGTCCGCGACACCGCCCCCTTTCACGGCTTTGTCCATTTCCACGACTTGCCACGTGACCAGCTTGGGCCACTTCGGCATGCCGCTGATTAGGTCGGTGAGGTTGTGAACGTCGCGGCGATGCCGATTCCAATTCTCCACCGCGAGTCCCCTAGGGCCGTACTGTAATTTGTTGATCAGCACCGGTGCCATGCCCTTGGACAGAAACAGCAAGGCGAAACTGGTGCCGATGACGGCATCGCCGCCTCCCTGCTCGGAGAAATTTCCGTTGCCGTTTTGCCCATTGACCAGGAACCGTGCCCCTTCGCGAAACCAGTCGTGATTGCCGAAGAATCGTCGGCCGCTCAGACGCCCGGCACGCTCCAAGCCGTAGAGGTAGTACAACGCTCCGCCAATCCCGACGTTGGGGCCGACGTTGTGTCCCACGGCAAACCGTGTTTCGAGCCATTTCAGTCCGCGTTCCAAGGCTTCGTTACGCGGCTCGTCGCGGCAGCAATCGGGAGTTCCATCGGCCTTCACATCGCGATCATCCGGCAGCAGCGAGTCGGCGATCACCAGCGTCGCGATTCCCGCGACCGACATGCTGCCGCTGGAGCCACCGCCCCCGACATAGCTCCAACCACCATCGGCTTCCTGAGATTTCGTCCAATGTTCTTTGGTCAATTCCCAGCTCTTGCGCGAGGTTGGAATGCCGGCGAACGCCGCTTCGCGCAAACCCAGCACGGCATATTGCGTGTTGCTGTGATCTCCGGAGTGCGCTTCCGTCTCGACCGAGTAGTGCCACCAACCTCGTAGAGGAGTGCTCTTATCCTGTCCGTGCTCGAGCATTTTGACCAACGTGGCCATGCGCGCCCGATCGCGGTTGGCGTCCTTCGCGGCGGCGAAGACCATCAGGTGCAAACCCGCTTCATAGGTCTTGGTCGGAGGCGGCTGCCTTCGCAGGAAGTCGAGTGCCTTCTGGATCGGTGGATCTTGCGATGTCATGCCGATGTTCAGCAATGCCAGCGTCGCCAGACTGGTTCCTCCCGTGGGATACCCCAACTTGGAAAACGTATTCGGGAACGAGCCATCAGGCGCCTGTTGTGCGAGCAAAAATCTCTTCCCGTTGTCGATCGCCTTGAGCACGGTCTCCGGCTTAAGGTCGTCAGCCGTGCGACCGCGCTCCGCCAACGTCCCACTCAACCCGCACACGACGATCAACCAAAGCACTTGACGAAACGATCGGCTCATGGCATCGCTCCTAACGCGGGCCTTGCCCGCAACCTAGCCACCACGCTCCGTGTGATGAGTCGAAGGCCAATTCAACGTCGGATTGTTGTTCGGCTCGTCACGCGGAGCGTGACGGTTACGTATTTCTCGCTCATGCTTCATCCTTTGCCATCGACCCTTTTACAATCCGCCGCCCGTGACGACTACCTCAACCGCCCCGCCGCCCCGAAAGCGAGCTGTCCCTTGGCCGAGAAACGTGACTTCGACGAGTTCCTCGACAAATTCCGCCGCCGCCGCGAGGTGATGGTCACTGAACTGCACAAGGTCATTATCGGCCAAGACGTGGTCATCGAACAAATCTTGGCGGCGATCTTTACCGGCGGGCACTGTTTGCTCGTGGGCGTGCCGGGACTGGCCAAGACGCTCCTGGTCAGCACGATCGCCAACATCCTCGACGTGCAATTCAAGCGGATTCAATTCACGCCCGACCTGATGCCCAGCGACATCACCGGCACCAATGTGCTCGACGAGACCGAGTCCGGTCGCCGCGAGTTTCGCTACGTCAACGGGCCGGTGTTCACGAACATCCTGCTGGCCGACGAAATCAACCGCACGCCGCCGAAGACTCAAGCCGCGTTGCTGCAAGCCATGCAGGAACGCGAAGTCACCGCCGGCCAAACGACGTACAAGCTGCCCGAACC
>CAZPUJ010000373.1:0-10323 GCA_964589725.1 uncultured Planctomycetaceae bacterium | reverse complement strand
TCGCCTCGACGGAGCCGGGGAACGTGACATCCTCAAACGGTGACCAACCGCATTTCGTGAACAGCTCCTCCCGGCGAATCGTGTGCGGACGCGAAAGGTTGAGCACCGTGAGCGACGCCGTGTAGCCCGGCTCGATCCACCCGAAGCGCAGCGGAGTCGAATACGGATTCACAAACTCACCCGGTTTCGCCGAGCAAAACGTCGCGACTTGTTCGGGCGTGAAACCTTGTTGCAGCATCAGCCAGGTCACGAACGCGCCGTACGTGTCGAGGTGCGGTTGGCCGGAAACGCCACGGGCTTTTTCCGCAAGCGTGTGCGGCGCGTGATCGGTCGCGAGGTAATCGAGCGTTCCGTCGCGGAGCGCGGCCAACATGGCGACGCGGTCGGCCGGACCTCGCAACGGTGGGTTCATTTGCATCAGGCCACGATTGGTCTCCGTGATGTCGGACTCGTCGAAGTACAGGTGATGCGGCGTGACTTCGGCCGTGACCTTCAGGCCGCGCGTCTTCGCCACTCGAATCAGCGGCAAGCCAGATTCGACCGAGTAGTGGCAAAGCTTTCCGGACAAGTCGTACTTCTCGATCATCCGCAACGCGAACGAGGTCGCCGAGACTTCGCATTCCGGTGGCCGACGTTGTTCGTGCGTCGAAGCGTGCTGGTGTTGTTCGAGCAGCTCGGGATCTTCGCAATGAAAACTGACCGCACAGCCGCGATACACCGCGAGCGTCTCATCGAGTTGTCGCAACGTTCGGAAATATAATTCGCCAACGCTCGGCCCCATGTAGACCTTGTATGGCACCACCTTTGAGAGCGGTTGCGTTCCCGGCCCAATGCCCGCGTACAGAGTGACATGAATCGGCACGCGACGGCTTTCGAGCACTCGTCCCTTCGCCGCATACGACTCATCGTCGATCGGGGGAACGTGATTGTTGGGCATGTCTGCAACATGCACGACGCCGCCGTGTAGGGCCGCTCGCGCCGCCGTCGAGAAGTCTTCCTTGTGGCATTCGCGGCCGCTGACGTCGTCGCGAGCGTGAATATGGATGTCGCCGAAACCCGCAAAGATCAGACAGTCGTCACTGAATCGGCGATCCGCCTTGCCCAGATGCGGCCCCACCTCGACAACGTGGTCACGCTCGATCCGCACTTGGGCCGAGACGACTCGCTCGGGACTGACAACACGTCCTTCAATCAGCATGGTGGTCACTCGTGGATTCAATGAGGGCCTGGGAGCCGGTACTCGACTCGCTCGCGGCAACGTTTTTCGCCGGTAACGATGGTTAAACCCTAACCTGTCAAACCGCTCGTTGCGTCGACGCGGCGATCAGAATACGCTGCAAGTAAGGAAGCCGGAAACAATCGCTTTGACTGATCAGTCGCATTTCTGTCCCCTTCACGTCCGCCGCTTCCGTTCGGAACCGAGTTTATGGACCTTAAGCAAGTCGGCCCGTGGATCATCGAGAAAGAGCTGGGCGCCGGCGGCATGGGAACGGTGTACCTCGGGAAGCACACCGAGACCAGCCAACTGGCGGCGGTGAAGGTTTTGCCGCCGTCGCTCGCACGCGAAGAGGGATTCATTGAGCGATTCAAACGCGAAATCGTCTCCATGGAGAAACTGAAAAGCCCACACATCGTGGAGTTCTTTGAAAGCGGCAACGAGGGAGACACGTACTACTACGCTATGGAGCATGTTGACGGTGAAACGCTCACCGCGCGACTCCGACGCGATAAACGTATTCCCTGGCCCGAGGTGATTGATTTGAGCCTGCAAATTTGCCGAGCCTTGAAGGCCGCTCACAACGGCGGCATCGTTCATCGCGACTTGAAGCCGTCCAACCTGCTGATCGCGTCGGACGGTACCATCAAGCTGACCGACTTCGGCGTCGCTCAGGTCTTCGCCGCTCAAAAACTGACCATCACCGGCGGCATCGTGGGCACCGCGGAGTACATGTCGCCGGAACAAGCCAAGGGTCAGCGCGCCACGAAGAAAAGCGACCTCTACTCGCTGGGGGCCGTCATCTACGTCATGCTGACGGGACGTCCCCCGTTCAGCGGCAAGACCATTCTGGACGTGATTCACAAACATCAGTTCGGCCAGTTTGATCGGCCGGGCTTGATCGCCACGGACATCCCGAAGCCGCTAGAGGAGATCGTCTGCAAGCTGTTGGAGAAAGATCCCGACAAGCGATTTCCCGACGCCTACGTGCTGTCGCTGCGTCTCGCGGAAGTGCAGAAACGCGTCGCCTGGGTCGCCGCCGCCAAGCAGGCTTCCGCCGCCGCCGTCAAAGTCGGAGTCGACGACGCCACGGAAGCCAGCGAACATGCGCGGCCACCGCTCGATAACACACCGCTGGCGGCGACCATCATCACTGATCCGCGGGGACAATCCGTGCCGATCGGGCCAACCATCGCCATACCAGGAAGCGGCCAGGAGCCTCCGCCGGAGTTGCTGCACGCGACGATCACCGCCCCCTCGTTGTCGCAGCATACATCGGAGTTGGCTCGCACAGCCGATCGCTTGGAACAAGGCCCCGGAACGATCATGCGCAATCTGATGCGCGCAGTGATCGACGAACAGCAATCGGCAACCATCCTCGGACGACTCCTCAATAACACTTGGATTCTAGTGACTGCTCTGGTGTTGTTGATCGCCGCGGGCGTGTATTGGATCCCCTCTCAGGAACTCTCTGACGACGACCGATTTGCTGAAGGCGAAAGACTCGCCAACCTGCCGGAAGGCTCTGACTGGATTCGGGCGAAGAACGAATACTTCATGCGGCTCAGGCAAAAAGATCAGAACCGCTGGGCTGTCGAAGTCGATCCGTATCTGGAAGAAATCGAGTTCTACGAAGAGATGTCCCGTCGCAGACGCGAGCTCAAAAAGGATGCTCCAGTGTCAAAGGCCACTCCAGTGCCAGAGACGGAACGGATGCTCCGCCTCGTGGTCTGTTACTACGATCTCGGTGATTTCGCCAGAGCCGAAGGAATGCTCGCCGCACTGTTGCCTCTGCTCGAAGCGCAAGACAAGTTCATCAAAGAGAAGTTGTTCGCACAAAAGTTGCTGAACGTCATTCGCGCTCGTCGATCCGACACGCGAGAAGCTCACGAGTGGCTTTTCGCTGAGATCAAGCGAGCTGAGCAACTCACGCAAGACAATCGTCCGGCTGAGGCGCGTTCCATTTTGAAGGCCATTGTCCAACTTTATGACGATGACCCCATGATGGAAACGATTGTGCAGATAGCCCGGCAAGCGCTGCATGCCGTCCCAGATTCGAGTTCCGATTCCACGACGACTTCAAAATCGAGCCCATCACCACAGGATGCGGCATCACAGGCCGACTCGTCGTCCAGCGAAGACGTCGCCAAACCCAACACGGAACCTTCACGAACCGAAACGCCTTGATTGACGTCCGATAAGTTAGAAAGCCCCCTCCGAATGAATTCGATCTCGCTGAAGCAGCATGTTCGCAGTATTCCGGACTTCCCCAAGCCAGGAATCATGTTCCGCGACATCACACCGTTACTGGCTCATCCTCCCGCATTTCGAGAAATCATTCGTCAGTTCGCAGACCATTTCCGTAGTCACGGTGTGACGGCGATCGTGGCGGCCGAAGCGCGTGGATTCATCTTTGCCGCGCCACTGGCATTAGAACTCAATGCGGCGTTCATCCCGGTTCGCAAACCCGGCAAACTGCCGTTTCACACACAATCCTTCCAATACGACCTGGAATACGGCAGCGACGCCCTGCATATGCACGTCGACGCACTCACTTCGCAAGACCGAGTGTTGATCGTTGACGATCTGCTGGCGACCGGCGGAACCATGTTGGCCTGCATCAATCTCGTCGAGAAACTGCAGGCTCGTGTCGCAGGTTGTGCCTTCGTGATCGAACTCGACTTCCTACGCGGCCGAGAAAAACTATCGACCTACGATGTGATCAGCCTCATTCATTACACCGACGAAACCTGACCGGGTGTGAAATCGAAAGAAACCCCCCGTCGTCGTTAGCGTTCCGTGGCTGTCCGGCACCGTGGATAGGGAGTCAGGCTCAACGTCGGACTGGCTTTCGGTCATCAACCCACCCCGTGTGGCTTGCCCTGCGCGAAATAGGAAAACTGGGGCAATTGAAGGGCCTTTTCCGACGATGCCGATGAGACTGATGGCTGATTTCGTCGGCTCGGTGACAGGAATTTGAGCGAACACAGCAATCGGGCGTCTGGTCGGTAGTCGATAAAAGGTCTGTTGCGGCCGCTGGAATCGGATCGTGCGTCGCCCGCGCGGAAGCGGGCTGACAGAACCAAGTCACCGATCACCAAGCCGCACCTCTGTCGAGGGGAGACCGCCATGGCTCACGAGCTGAACGTTCTGGCTCTGGTGAAGGATTCCGAGCGGTACATCTTCTTGTACGACGAGGAAAGCTCCGACACTTTGTTGCAGACTTTGGGCCGGTTCGCCGCCGACAAAGACTTGAGCTTCACGTGGTACGACGCGGCCGTGCTCAGTCAGAAGGTCCGGCGCATGCGGGAAGAGGCGGACGCCGAAGCTCGCGAGCAGTGGTCCCGCAAGACCACCTGGTAGCCATGCCATGCACGCTGCGATTGATGGTTTTATCCGTTCGCTACGAATCGAACGGAATGCGTCGCCGCTGACTTTGAAGTCGTATTCGGAAGACTTCAACAGCTTCTTGGACTACTTGCAGGATCGTGTCGGGCACGTTCCCGAGCCGGCGAAGGTCGACGTGTCCGTGCTGCGGGGCTACGTGGCTTATCTGCACGAGTGCCAGTACGCCCGCGCGACGATCGCGCGGCGGTTGGCCAGTTTGCGGAGTTTCTTTCGTTACTGCTCACGCGAAAAGTTGACGACGTCGAACCCGGCGAAGGCTCTGCGCACTCCGCGAGCTGGTCGCAAGCTGCCGCACTTTTTGACAACGACACAAACCGTGCAGCTCGTCGAAGCTCCGCCCTCCGACGAGCCGGCCGGACTGCGCGACAAAGCCATGTTGGAAACGATGTACTCCGCCGGGCTGCGTGTCGCCGAGCTCGTCGGATTGAATCTGTCCGATTGGGATCGTGACGCGAACGTGCTGCGAGTTCGCGGCAAGGGACGCAAGGAACGGATCTCGCCGGTCGGCCGTCATGCCAGCGACGCGCTTGACGATTGGCTGGGAGTTCGCGAGGTCGCTCCAAATGCTCGCCCGGAAGATCGCGACGCGATTTTTCTCAATCGGTTCGGTAAACGCCTGACCGCTCGTAGTGTGGGCCGCATGCTAGAGAAATACCTCAAGGTGACGGGCCTCGACACGAAGACTAGCCCGCACACGCTGCGGCACACGTTCGCGACGCACCTGCTCGACGGCGGTGCCGACTTGCGCAGCGTCCAAGAACTGCTCGGCCATAAGAGTCTGACGACGACGCAAATCTACACGCACGTCAGCACGCAACGGCTCCGCGAGACGTACGACAAGTCACACCCGCACGCTCAGGCGTCTCAAGGTCGCCGGTCAAAATAGCCGGTGCATGAAATCCGAAACTCGCGAGAAGCACTAGTTCGAGTTTCGGATTTCGAGTTTCCATCATCACTCCCGCCCGGTGAGCGGATGATCGAGCGGTCGGCCTGAAATGAAGTTCAGGCGTTGAGCGCGAAGAACCTTCCACTCCCCTTTTTCGCGTTGCCACGTCAACTCCCAACGAGTCGGCTGTCGACCGGCGTTTCCTATCGCAACGGTGACCGTGGCGGAGGCGCGGAAATGCGTGGTTGCTCGCGAGTCGTTGTTCGTCAACGTTGTTCGCACATCGGAAATACGAATATCGTCCTGCACATCCACCAGTCGCAAGGCTTCGACGGCCATGTGCTGCACATCCTCGGCCGATGCTGAGATAAACGAGAGCGTGCGCGGGACTGGACCACCAATCACCATGTTGGCCAGCCCTTGTTGCAGCGAGTCGCGTTGAAACGTTTCCGCAAAGTCGAATAGCCGCTGCTCGACCCGCTCACGCTCCGTCACGATCTGCCGTTCGAGCACGAACACGAAGCCGCTCAGCGCCACGCACAATGCGGCTCCGGCCAGATAGCCCGTCTGCCGTCGTGAAAGCCAGCCTAAACAGCAGAACACTCCGATCACGCTCAATACGATCATCCCAGGCCAAGGCGTTTCGGTGAACCACATGCGCTTTCTTTCGCTCGCGGACGATTACCGGTTACCAGCCCGACGCGCCAGCAAGAGACGGCAAACCTCAATCCCTCGCTGGTGCGTCGGACTTGTGTCGGCACGCTACGGGGACTGGGCGCGAGCGTCAATTCGCCAGCGGTGTCGATGCGGCGGAGGTAATCTCGATCCGACGGCGGGTGATCTCCTGGCCGCCCGTGCGGAGCACTAAGAAATACGTCCCCGGCAGGAGCGCGTCGGCGGCTCGATACATGAAGTTGCCTCGCAGTTGTGACCGCACGACGACCTGGCCCACTCGGTCCACGACAAGATTGCTCGCGTCGTGCAGGTTGCATTCGACCCACATATCCTCGTGCGGCGGATTCAGCATGCACTGGATGACGATCGCCTCGCCATGCCGGAACCGGTCTTTGCGGTCGAGCAACACTCCACCGAACATCCTCGTACCGACGTCATATGTCACGAATTTGTCGTACTCCAGAATGGGTCTGTCTCCGACGAACATTTGCTTCACGAATTGCGGATCAAGCTCGCGCAGAGTATGCGGACCTTCGGCACGACGCACGCCGTACGGATCGAGTCGATATTCGGCCTCCACCGCAACGACCGACACGATCGTCATCAGAAACGCAAACAGACCGACGGATGTCGTCGGGCTGAGAGAGCGACCATTCATCGTTAGCGTCGAAGTTGTTCCACGAAACATGTTCTGTGGCAGCCACCGCGCAGCCGCGAATCGTCGCGACCAAATCTCACCGTGCCGATGCTGCCAACGCCGCCACCGTAATGCCCACTTCTGAACGTCGGCCGTTTCGACGAAGCTGAAGTAAGTCGAGATGCACGTGATCGGGAACAGGTACAGTCCCAGCGTCAGAGTGGTCAGCACGTGAAAAATGACTCCCATCCCTAGCATACAGATGCGTCCCCAGCCGCGCCAGGACACAAACAGGAAGAGGATTTCCCACACGATGCAAACGTAGGCAAATACAACCAACAATGCGGGAAACAGCGTCAACCATTCGCCGATCGGGTTTGCATTGTTGACGTTGGTCATCATCCAGTACCAAAGCTGATCGCCGGTGAAAAACGCGGGCGTATGCATCTTGGTGACCGACGCACCTAAATAGACCACACCGATCAGAATCTGAATCAGTCGCCTCGGCCAAGCCGCGAACTTCGGATAATCGTCCACCGATTGCGGACGTCCCAATCCCAATCGTCGGCGACGCAGCCAACTGTCGACCGACCACACGGCACCACATTGCGAGAAGATCAGCAGAAACAATACGTGCGACGCAATGACGGAGTACTTCGTCATCGTGCTCAGGCAGTCGAGCAGGTTGAGGTACGTGTACAGCACCGCCGCAATCGCCAGCGAGGTTCGCGTGCACCACCCGATGCACGCGGTGAAGCAACAAAACGTCAGAATGGTCATCAGGGCGACGGCGAGTCCGCCGGGAGGAATCGGCAGCAAATCGGGAAAGCCATAATTGAGCGCAAGCGGCGCGGGGGCTCCATCCAGCGAGTACAGCTCACGCGAATGAATCCATCGCGGCACCGTCACCAGCAAACACGCGATCCCCATCAGCATGCGGACGATCGCCAGGCCAAAGGGAACTTCTTCGGCGAAGTAGAATTCGCGCACCCGAACGCGCAACCCACGACGCTCTTCCGTCAGACCGAGATTCTGGAATGTGCTCATCGCCGGAAACCTCACACAGAGTAGGGCAGGCTTCGCGCCCGCCAAAGTCGACACTCAATTTACCGGCAGCGGCCGGTTAATTCCCCAATGGAGAACTGCCAGGCCCTGGCGCCACAGACTGACTTCCGCCCGCGACACCGCCGACACCGGGACCGTCGCTGGGATGAGTGCCCACGGGGATGCCCGCGAGAGGCGTCGAGTCCGCCGCGGCGTTGTCTGGCGACAAGTTGACGGAAAGCATCGGCACGCTCTTGCGAGCCACGGCCATCAGTCGCGGGTTGTCGGTGATCGTCAGGTGGGTCTGATAGTTCAGCCACGGCCCCGTATTGAAGACGATCGTGCCGTCGGGGGTCATGGCCTTTCGCAAGCGGTAATACGAGAACGGCTCCTTTGGCTCGTTGTACATCCGCTGCCACACCGAGTCGGGTAAGTTGTACTTCTTGGCCCAGTTTTCTTCGATCACGTATAGCCGCGTCATCGGCTCGTGCTGCGTGTGTTTCAGACAGTTCAGCGCGATCAAGTCCGGATGATTGTTAAACGAGTCATAGTTTTGGCGACTGATGTCGCCGAACGGGTGATAGTCACTCCACGGACCCGGCGACAGTTCGTAATACTTGCCGCTGACGCCTTGGCCGATGATGTGCGTGCGGTTCTCGTAAGCCGACCAGCCGCAGAACATGTCCCACACGATGAAGTACATCGAGGGATGCGCCGACTCGTTGTAGCTCGCGGCGTACGAGACAACGCCGTACAGCAGCGCCGTCAGATACGCGGTGATTCCCAGACTCGCCAACCAGCGTCGGATTCGGACCATGCCACACCTCCATGTCGCCCTCAGTGCTCGCTTCCGTGACGGCGATGAACACTCGGCCAGAACAGCGCAAACGCGGCGGAATATCCGACATCGCTCCAAATCGGTCAAGATGCGTTCACGGGCGTGTTCCCGTCAGGGTCAGCGGTGCAAACCAGTCGCGAACGAGACGTGTTGAAAGCGAGCCGCTTGGCAGGCGTCAGACTCGCACGACATTCCCCAGCGGCACGAGGCCGTCGATGTCGAGAATCACGGGGATCAGCAACTGGAAAATCACGTCAATCATCGGTGTCATCGCCGCGTTGTCGGTATCTCCCTCGCGCTGACGAGTCGAAATTCGCATGATGGAGTCACAACCAGGTGGCTTAAGAGGACGCGAACGTATCGCACAGCGAGCTGTCGGAGCAAGAGGACTGTCGTCGGCCGCCTCACTTGCGAGCATTCTTTCATCGCACCACGCCTGTCACCGGACTGTCGGGGCCAGCGACGAACACGGTTGTGCCCGGCGCGGTGAAGCCGCTACGGAGATAAGCCAACGCCAGCGGTTTGTCGTTGTCGCGTCGTTGCAGACTCCAGGCCGCGGATGTGATCTGACCGATGGACTTGCCGTCGGTGCTGGGTTTGTCGAGTACCGCCCTACCGGACCCGGGCAAGGGACTGGACGAGAGTTCGAGGCGACAGAGTAAGCGATTCACATGCCCCATCGCATCGATGCGCGCGATCGGCTCTTGGCCCAAATAGCAGCCCTTCGTGAACGAGATTGCCAACGACGTGCGGCCGACCTCTTGCGCGAGATGATCTTCGGTGATGTCTTGGCCGTACAACGGAAAGCCGGCGGCGATTCGCAAAGCTTCGAACGCGTCCGTGCCCGCCGCACAGCATCCCGCTTCAATCATTCGCTGCCACGCTTCGACAAGACGCGCGACCGGAACCGAGATCGAATACGTCGGCGGCTCGAACCAGTCGACTCGGCGAACTGACCGCCATAACGACGTCGAATCGCTAGCGGCGACATGTCCGTACCGCGCGCGAGCGCCCACCGCGCAGCCAAGCGATTCGAGCATTATGGCCGCTCGCGGACCGACCACCAGCAGTTCGGAAAACTCGGCCGAACGATCGACAATCCGAACGTCCTCGGTGATCACGTATCGTTCGAGATGCGGCAACAACGTCGTGGCCGAGCCGGCGACCGATTCCAGCCACAACGCTTGCGTTTCGGCAAACACAAAAATGTGCCCGAGGACTTTGCCTTTGATATTCGTGACGAACGCCTCGCACCCCTGATCAGGTTGCAGCTTCTTGATATCGTTCGAGCAAAAGTTATGCAGAAACTTCTGTCGATCGCGCCCGGCGATTTCGATCTGCACGCGGTCACTGACATCGAACACTGCGACGTCGCTCAACGCCGCGCTCCGCTCGGCGACAGCGTCCCCGAACGAATTTGTCCCGTCTTCTTGCCCCGTCGGGGGGTGGGGGAGGGGTGCTCGAATGGTCAAATCGCTTTCCTGTGACATGGCGATTGGCTTCGATCTTTCCACGCCCCGGAGTGCTTGGGATTGTGCCTCTTGCGTAACGCGGGCTTCGTCCGCAAGCGAACTCCCTCTCCCCCGCATCGGGGGAGAGGGCTGGGGTGAGGGGGATTC
>CAZPUJ010000372.1:0-10148 GCA_964589725.1 uncultured Planctomycetaceae bacterium | reverse complement strand
GCTGACCGGAATGACCGCCAGCGCGTATGCCACACACATCCAACCGATGACTCGCGGACGCGGCTGTGCTTGCGGCAGCATTCTCAGTCCCGCTGCCGCGTATTGCTCGCGGTACAGCCAGGCAATTGCCAGGAAGTGCGGAAATTGCCACACGAATAGCGTCGCGAAAAGTCCAAACGCTCCCGCGTCCAATTCCGCTCCCGACGCCGACCAGCCCAGCACCGGAGGCATTGCACCCGGGATCGCGCCCAACGCCGTACACAGCGAAGTCCGACGTTTGAGCGGCGTGTACAAGCTGACGTAAAGCAACAGCGTGACGGCGGCCAACAGCGCCGTCTGCAAATTCACCGCAAAGACCAAATCCAGCAGCCCGACTGCGCTCGTCAACAAGCCGAACGCCAACACTTCCGAAGGCAGTAAACGACCCGCCGGCAGCGGACGATTCGCGGTCCGAGCCATCAAGCGATCCGAGTCTCGTTCCAAAAACTGGTTGAGTGCGCTGCAACCGGCCGCGACCAAGGAGATGCCGAATAAGGCATGACCGAATTGGTCGACCGACCACTCGTCGCGCGAACCCAACAAGAATCCCAACGCCACCGTGATCAACGCCATCACGGCAATCCGCGGCTTCGTCAGCGAAAGGAAATCCCGCCAATGTGCTCCGGCCTGTGTCGATGACGACAACACCCCGACGGAATTTGCCGACGAAGACAACTCGATGCGACCGGTCGGAGGCTCGACGACAATGCTCATCGCGCGGAACCTCCGGTTGACATGCCCAAGCTTGCGACGGCCGGCAGGCTGAATTCTGCTTCGATCGCGCCTGCTTCTTTCCGCGCCAGCCAATTCAGTCTCAGCACGCGCATCGCGATTTGCACCGACATCATCAACACAAACATCGCCGCCACGGCGTGAGCCGTTCGAAACACAACCTGTTCCGGCGCCTGCTGCACGGCCACGAAACCCGTCGGCGGAAATCCGAACCGAGTGACCCATGCTCCAGCCCCCAAACACAACTGCACTAACAACACGCCCAGTAAGCCGATCGCTCCCGAACGCAACCACGCGTGTCCCGTGCGCCAACCGACGACGATCGTTGCCAACGTCAGCAGAGTCGCGATGAACGCTCCCGCCAAGTGTTCGTGTAACGCGAATCCAAGATGCCGCACGAACGCTCCGACGACCGCTTGACCGAAAACCGCCAGCGGAGTCACCAGCGCGAGGAATCTCAAACCCATCGAGCGAGCCGCCGCAACCGGCGGTTCATGAGCGACGTTTGCCCAGCGGCGTCCCGTCACCAACGCGACCACAGAGATCGTCGCAAAAATCAGAGAGGCGAACTGTCCATGCACCAGCGCAGAGAGTCGGCTGTCTTGGATCACTCGAAACCCGCCCAACAATCCCTGCCCGATGACAGCCAACAGAATCGCGGACGACAACCAACGAACCCAACGTCGTGGCTCGACCTTCAGCGACCACACTACAAGACCGATGGAAAACAGCCCGATGAGGCTGCCACCCAGCCGGTGCCCATGCTCGACGAATTTGTCGCGGTTCGCCTGAACGTCCTGAAGCCACGGATAAAGAAACATGTTCTGTCCGTCCGACGTCGGCCAGTCGAGAAACGCCATGCCAGCATCGAGCGTCGTGACCATCGCGCCCATGCCGATTGGCAACAACGCGACCACCGCCGTCAAGACGGCGAAGCGTTGGAACCAGCGATAAGGGGTGAGCGGATTCATGGATGACTCAGGAGCTGAATTCGCAAGAATTCAACCGAGTTTTCAAATGGGCTGAATTCTTGCGAATTCAGCTACGGTCGCAGAAACCTCGAACTAGTGATGACCAACCTCGGGCGGCTTTTTCCTTCCGGTGGGCGGGTCCGTCTGCATCAAGAAGTCTTTATCGGGAGAATCGGGCGATGAATACTCGTATGGGCCACGATACACGACCGGCAGAATATCGAAGTTTCCGTGACCTGGAGGGGATGGGGCCATCCATTCCAGACCGTTCGCATTCCACGGATTACGGCCGCATTTCGGGCCGGTAAAGATGCTGATGAAAAAGTTCCCCAACAACAGAAACTGTGCAAATCCCATGATGACCGCGCTGATCGTAATGAACTGATTCAACGGCAACAGATGTTCGAGATAAGGATGAATGTAAGGGTCAGCGTAGCGGCGTGGAAAACCGGCGATGCCCAGCAGGTGCATCGGGAAGAACGCTCCGTTGAACCCGATGAACGACAGGATGAAGTGCCACTTGCCAACGGTCTCGTTCATCATCCGGCCGAACATCTTCGGGAACCAAAAATGGATCGCGCCAAATACACCGAACAACGTCGTGCCGAACAGGATGTAGTGGAAGTGAGCCACGATCATGTACGTGTCGTGGAAATAGATGTCGACTGGCACGGCCGCCATGAAGAGGCCGCTCAAGCCGCCGACGATGAACATCGAGATGAACGCCGCGCAGTTCAGCATGACCGTGTTGAATTGCACTCGGCCGCCCCAAATCGTGCCGATCCAGTTGAAGACCTTCACGGCCGACGGCAGTGCAATCATGATCGTCGAGAGCATGAACGTCATGCCCAGCGCAGGGTTCATGCCACTGGTGAACATGTGGTGGCCCCAGACGATGAAGCCCAGGCCGGCGATCGCGGCCATCGAGTACACCATCGGCTTGTAGCCGAAGATCGGTTTGCGACACATGCAGGACAGCATGTCCGATGTCATGCCCATCGCCGGCAGCAGCATGATGTACACGGCCGGGTGCGAGTAGAACCAAAAGAGGTGTTGCCACAACAGTGGCTGCCCACCACCGACCGTTGGATCCGCGTTGTTGACGACCAAACCGGATGGGATAAAGAACGTCGTGTGAATGCCTTCCATCAACCCACCAAAATCGAGCCGGTCGAACACTAGCATGAAACCCGCCGCCGTGAGCACCGGCAAGGCGAACGCCTGCAAGATCGCTGTGATAAACATGGCCCAAATCGTCAACGGCATGCGGAACAGCGTCATGCCAGGAGCACGCATATTGATGATCGTCGTCATGTAGTTGACTGATCCCATCATCGACGACACACCGATAAACGTGACAGCCAGCAGCCAGTAAGTCTGCGGCGAATCCGACCCCGGAGCCGCCGCTCGAATTGCCGCCAGCACCGGATACGACGTCCAGCCCGCCGCGGCGCCACCGCCAGTCACGAATGTCATGGTGAAGCAAAAGATCGCCGGAATCATGAACCAGTAGCTCATCATGTTGAGCACTGGGAAGGCCATGTCGTCGGCCCCGACCATCAGTGGGATCAGAAAGTTGCCGAAGGCTCCTGCCAGGACCGGAATGATCACCAGGAAGATCATCACCGTGGCGTGCATGGTGAAGAGCATCGTGTAAAACTCAGGCGACATCTGACCGCCGGCCTCGCCGAACAACAGCGGGCCGACGATCGGCACCGTCGTCCACGGGAAAGCCAACTGCCACCGCACACCCAACGCCAGTCCGCCACCCACCATCAGCATCAACAACGTCGTGCAGAGGAACTGCATGCCGATGATCTTGTGGTCAGTCGAGAAGATGTATTTGCGGACGAACGACAACTCATGATGCCCGTGAGCAGCCTGAGCGTGTTCCTGATCGTGCCCATGCAGGGCCGGTACCGCGGTCATGATTGGTCCTCGATCTCTTTCTCGTTCGTAGCGGCATTCCCCAGAATTCCACTCGAAGCTTGGTCGTCTGAATTCTTGCGAATTCAGCTACTCGTCACCCTTCTTGGCCAACGATTCCGACGATGCTGGAAAACCATCGTAGTTTTGATCGGCCTGCAACTTCTTCAGATACGCTTGAAAATCGATTTCGCGTTCGGCCACGCAGCGGGCACGCATCTTGTAATGTCCCCAGCCGCACAACTCGGCGCACGTGAGATCGTATTCGCCCTTCTTCTCGACCTTGAACCAGATGGGAATCACCTGTCCCGGGATCGCGTCTTGTTTGACTCGCAGGTGTGGCAAGAAGAACGAATGCTGCACGTCGTCGCTGCGGAGATTGATCATCACCGCCTTGTTGATCGGCACGTGCAAGTCGTTGACAGTGTACAGGTCATCCGGTTGCGGCTTGAGGTGCAGCGTCTTGCCCGGCGCGGGATAACGAATGCGCCACTCGAATTGCCGAGCCGTGACTTCCGCCACCGGGGCTTCGATCACTCCTTCCGGGAAGTAGGTCCTCACACGGAAGCGCATCCAGACATCCATTTGATACAGCGCCAAGAACAGCAGAATCACCGACGGTACGACACTCCAAATGACTTCCAAATTGTGGCTGCCGTGCGTGAACCAGGATTTCTCGTTGTCGTTGTGCGCGCCGGTCCACAGCACGTATCCCAAGGCCGCTTGTGTGCCGACGAACACGACCGTGACGATCACCAAGATCAAATAAAAGAGGTCATCAATTTCCTGCCCCAGCACCGTGACGGATGCCCCAGGGAACCACCAGCCGTACTGAGGCGCGACCCAGCACAACAGAATCGCCACAATCGGCCAGAACACAAAGAAAGAACACCAAAACTTGCGCACGTCTAAAACTCCCGCTTGCGGGGTCACATTCCTCGTAGCTGAACTCGTAAGAGTTCAGTTCGTCTTCGATGCAACAACCATTCCAACCGAATCCTCGCGAATTCGGCGACTATACCTCGCACGGCCAAGTCTGACACATTAGGACAGCATCCACACTAACCCGAAGCGTAAGCGAGGGGTGAGGTAACAGTTCCTCGCTTACGCGTCGGGTTAGTTTCCGACTCGGCCGCGGGCGGTATATCTAATTCGCATGCTCGTGGCCGCTTGGATTCACCGCCACGCTCTGCGGCTTGACTTTCGGAGCCGACGATTCAAAGGGAATCGACAGCACGTAATTGACCAAGTCCCACATCTCCTCCTCGGTCAGTGATGTTGCCGAGCCAGGCATCTGAGTTCCCTTAATCCCCACAGCGACCCGGCGGTAAATATCCAGAGGCCGACGACCACCGCGGTAAATCCCCCGCGTCAGATCGCGCGGCTTCTGTGCATTGCCCCACTCATCGAACAAGCCACGATCGGGATTTCGCTGCTTGGTTTCATCGTTCGTCAGGAAGTCCTCGGTCATGACTCCGTTGCCGCGACCGGCCGGACCGTGACAGTTCACGCATTTTGCTTTATCGCCGAGAAACAATTTTTTCCCGTTCGCACGCGACTCCGCCGAATCGGGCGTGCGTGGCTTCTTGGGAACGATGACCACTCCTTCTACTTCCACGGAAATCCACTTCTCGGCCAAGTCACTCGCCAGCTCATTGACGAGTCCTGGATACTCGTCCTTCAGATACTTTTCTAATTGCACTTCGACTTGCTCTTGGACTTTACTCTCTTTTGTTTTGGACGATTCGGCTACGTCCTTGACAGCCGCTTTGGAATAATCTCCGTTGAGTTCTACAAGCAGTGCGCGCTCGATCTCACCGCGCATCGCCAGCCAGCGGACGTACTCGACGATGGCGACCAGTTCGTGATCCTTCAGCATCGGAACGAATGCGGGCATGTAGGTGCCGGGCAAACCCGCGGCGATGATTCGCCGCAAATCGTCACGCGTCGCTTTCGATTTCCGCGGCGTGGACGTGAACTTGAACAGCCCTTTGCGATAGTCGCGCGGTTTCGGGTTCAAGTAATGAGCGGTCGGGCCATTGCCGTCTCCCGAGACGCCGTGGCAGTGCTGACAATGCCGAGCGTACAGCTTGCGGCCGTGTCGCAGGATGTGCCCCGCGACGACAAACTGATCGCCTGCCGCAGGCACCGTCTTGAGAGCCTCGAGTGTTACAAGCAATTTCGCGCTGGCGTCGTAGCTAGCGAGCAACACCGACGTGTCTTGATTGGCTCCGGACGTGAACAGCAATCCGGAGCGACTCAACTCCGGCGACTTCAGGCTTTCGAGGTCGCTGGTCTCGGCATTGAACTCGACCGCCAGGTTCTGGCCATTGACCGATTTGATCGTTCCTTCGGCTTTGCCGTAGTTCACCGCCGGTAGTAGCTTGAGCCACGCGACGCAGTCCAACGGTGTTCCAAAATTCTCGATGACCGTCTCTTGAACTTTGGTGCGAGCTTTCCGCAGCAGCGGTTTCGCCAGTTCCGTGTTCTCGGCGAAGCGAGCTTTCGACGATTCACCTCCACCGCAGCCTGCCAAGCAGCAAGTTACAGTGCAAGCCACCAATGTTTGCCAACGCACGCTCACAGGAGCATCCTCCAGTTCGTAGTTCCGCCTTCAGGCGGGCATTAGTTCTCAACCAACGGATCCCACTGAGCTTGTCTCAGTGGCTCGCGGGTTTTTGCACTACAGGACGCCACTCGAATTCAATGACCTCGTAGGGCAGAAACCTATGAACCGCCGACGCAAGGTCCGCGGGGTCGCTTGTTTGAGGATTAGTTCTCGTCTGTCGAACAAGACCATCTGAATCTGGAACTACGAACACACCAATTAAGGTCCAAACTTCGCCGCTTCGGCAGGGATGGGGACTTCCGTCGTCTCACCACCTTTGATCGAGACTTTCAATTTGCGATCAAGAAATCCCACCTTCTCGTGCCAAACCTTGAATTCATGTTTTCCCGCCGGCAAGTTCTCGATCTTGAATTTGCCATCCTTACCTGTCACCGCGCCGAACGGATGATTCAGAGGCAGGTGATATGCGCTCATCCACGCATGCAGGTCGCATTTCACAGTCACCGGAATGCTCTCGGGCTTCTTGTAGATCAACGTCAGGCCAGCACGCTCGCCTTTTCCGACCGTGAAATTCTCACCGGTGTTTCTGAGTGGGACCGTACGCGTGTTGTGGGTGACACCGTCATCATTCAGCACTTTGATGGTCTGCCCCACTTGGCAGATCAGTGCGTGAGTCAGGAAGACACAACCTTTTTGATCAAACGGAATCGTCTCGCTCGGCGCTGCCAATTTGAATCCGGGCGGCGGCTTTTCGAGATACACGAACACATTAGCGATACCGCCATCGTCGCCGACCAATAACTCTTCGCTGACGATATCCGCATTGGCCCCACAAAATTCGGGATCTCTCGTCGACGTCCCCTTTTTGATGATCACCGCCTGCATCGATTTCTTGACCGAAGATTCTTTGAAGGCCACACGACCGACAAGCGTTCCGGGAGCACCTGTGTCAGGGACGATATCTCTGTTGTCACCGTCGCCCTTCTTAGGCTCACCGACCAGCGATTCGGCGGCCTTCACGCGCACGTTCGGTTCGGCATACGCCCCGGTGTCTAACTTGCCGCAACCGATCGATGCAACCATCAGGCCGGCACCGATCGCCAGCAGACCGATCGTGAACGGTGAGAAAAATTTCGGACAAAGCGTTTTCATGATTCGTCTCCGTCCTACTTGTTGTCTTCATTGGCTTTCGCGTCGGATGCGGGAGCCGTCGTGATCGCCGTGTCTGCCTGCTTGCCTTCTCGTTCCATCAGGCGCAGATAGTTTGCTAAGACATCACGCACCGCGATCGTTTGATCGCCCGCATCACCACCCAGCAATGGCAGGTAGTCCTGCTTATCTTTCGCGAACGGAGCCGGCATTGAGGTGTACGGCGTGATCCATCTCGGTTTGTAGAACCACAACAGCATCCAATCAGGCTGCAGTCGATCCGACACCTGATCCAAGTTCGGGCCACGAATGTCCTTCTTGGGGTCCGACACCTTCACCTCGCGGCCACCCAGAGAGTGACACTTGATGCACAGCGGCGCATTGAGCACTCGCCACGACTCTTGCAGGTAATCGCCCGGCCGTTGCGGATGTTTCTCGTGATACTTCGCGTTCATCTCCGCGAGGTACGGCGGTTGACGCTGTGGAAGATCTTGATACGGATATGATGCTACGTCGTAAGCCGCAAAGTAGTTCGCCAACGCCTGCGCCTCGGCGTCACTCATGTTGAACTTGGGCATACGGAGCACGGTCGTGTGGCGAATCTGGTACGGGTTCTTGAGGAACTGATACAGCCACGGCGTCTGCACCTTGATCCCTTCCAGGTACAACGGCGGCGGAGACATTTGCCAAGCGTTGTTTTCTTTATTGAGCTTGAGCAAATCATCCACCAGCCATTCCGCAAAGTGACCTCCGCGAGCCGGCTTCTGCGACACCAATTTCAAAACTCCGACGGTGATTCGCTCACCCGGAAACAGTACCTTGCCGTTGACGTCAAGCGTTTCCCACAGGTCGTAGCCATACGCCTGATCCGCCGGATCATCGTCCGGGTCGGGCCGCGACGCCATCAAGCCACGGAATGCGATGACCGGCAGTCTCTCGACCGAGTCCGCCGTCTTGACCTCTTTCACCTGCTGCGTCAGCCCCTTGCGCGGCGGCTTGAGTTTCAACAGCAGATCGCGTCCCGCCTCGTGATCGCGCGTTTCCAAGACCGAAGCCTGCAGGTCATCCAGTTTCTCGCCGTACGCGATCTCCGGCAGATCAATGACGTGGCAGCCGACGCAGTTGTACTTCTGCAACAGCTTCTCGCCTTCGATCTTCGCCAGCTCGGCCCCCTTCGGGTGGTACTGATATTTTTCCGCAGGCGGTCGGGCGACCAAGCCAAGCACGAACGTCGAGATCGCTTCAATCTCGTGTTCTTTCAACGGAAACTTCGGCATGCGGAGCCGTTCGTCGTAAAACTTCGTGCTCGTCTTCTGGAAATCGTAGCTGCGCGGATCGCGGAGCTTTTGCCAGATGAAGCCGGCTCGGCCGTGATGCAGCAAGTTTTCGTAGAAGTACGCAGCGCTCAGTTCGCGTTCTTCTTGTTCGTGGCTGTCGAAGTCGTCCGAGCGAGCCTTAATCAGCGCGGTCTTGATGCGGTGTTGGGTCGAAGTGCCGTCCGGTTCGCCGTGATAATGCAGATACTCTTCGATGTGCTCCGGCGCGAGCCGCGACGGATCCTTCAGACCCCAATCCTGCAACGCAGTGCCGATCGGGCGAGCGGTCTCGAAGTTCGGAATATCGTGGCAGCCGTAGCAACCGTACCGCGAGATCGTGACACGGCCGAGGTAATTCATTTTCCTGCGCCGCCAATCTTCATCACTGATTTCCGCGTCGGCTTTTTCAGGGACCAATTCGATCTCGTCCCCCTTCACGTTGTCGCGAGCGATCGGGTATTCGCGAGTTTGCATCACCTGCTTGGCTTGCGCCGGCGTCACGGTCTTGCGGCGCGCGAGCAACAACTCGACCAGTTCGTCGACTTCGGAGTCGTCTACCTGAATCGACGGATATGGTTCGGACTTAACCTCAGCGTTCAGCAGGAACGCCGCGATGTCGGCGGCGGGATCGACGTAATTCTCATCCTTGCCTTCCGGTTCAAGGAACAAATTTGGCATACGCGTGCGATCGTGATGACGTGTCGGCTCGCGAATCCAGGTGTAGACCCAGTTGAAGCCGTCGGCACCCGCCTTGATCTTGGCGTGGACCTTGCTGAGATTCGGAGCGAAATCGGCATGCGAGCCTTTGAAGCGCGCGTCGTCATGGCTGTGGCAGGCCAAACAACCCTTCTGAGCGAAGAACAACTTACCACGATCGGCGTTCGGCTGATAACCTTCCTTCGGCTTGTCGAGTTTCAGCGGCTGCGCTTTGTCGAAGAAATAGTGCGCGAGCGCGGCTAACTCGACTTTTGAAAACTTCTGGCCGTGCGCGTCGTCCTGATTCGAGAGCTTGAAGAACTGCGGCATGGTCGTGGTCGGGCGGAAGCGCTTCGGCTCTTCAGTCCAATAAGCCACCCACTCCCGTGTCGTCTTGCTGGCGATGTGCTGCAAGCTGGGTCCGACCTTGCGCATCGTGCCGGCAACCGCTTTGGGGTCGTCCGCGATCTTCTTGGCTTCCGCGGCGGTCTGCGGTTCGAGTCGCAGGTCCGGTCCGACCGACTTTCCGGCGTCGAAGCCGTTGATCTCGTGACAGCCGAAACAGCCGTATTTCTGAATCAGCTTCCAGCCTTCATGGACTTGCGGTGCCGTCGCGCCGAACTTCGTGTTCTGGCCGAGCTCGACCACCGAGTGATGACACTTCAAGCACGCGGACTCGCGGAGCCGCTTGGGCATCATCGGGTATTCCCAGAAGTGGTTGTTGAACCACTTGTATTTGTGCTCCCATTC
>CAZPUJ010000371.1:0-3739 GCA_964589725.1 uncultured Planctomycetaceae bacterium | reverse complement strand
GGGAGTTATCCCCAAGGATCAATGCGAGAAGCTGGTCATCGTTTGCGGCGTGTTCATCCACTGGCAGGCCGCCGACGACAAGAAGATTTACCAATACAACTACGACGCCACGCTGCTCTCGATCGCCCGCGCGATGAAAGGTGAACCGACCGCCGACGAAATGCTCGCCAAGAAAGATTCTTCCAAGCACCCGTTTTACGCGGGCTAGTTGTTAACCCGAGTCGCACGCTTTATGAAAATACCAGAGGCCATCGCACAACTACGACATCTCAACGAGCCAGTTCCGATTCCAGCGCGATTGCCCACGGAAGCGGAGGTTGCTGCTGCAGAGCAGCGGTTAGGTGTACGCTTCCCTTCCGATTACCGTTACTTCCTGTTGCACGGCAGCGACGTTACCTATGGGATTTTAGAGCCGGCGGTGGTCACGCCTGACGCGGGATATTTGGACGCGGTTCAGGTGGCCACTGATGCTTGGAAAATCGGCGTCCCACAAGAGTTGTTACCGTTCTGCGAGTCGAACGGAGATTATTACTGCCTGAGAGCGGACGGACGTGTTGTTTAATGGTCGCACGAGGGCGCGACGGACGAGAGTTGGCCAGACCTCGCACATTGGATTCAGCAGGTCTGGATAGAAGAGGAAGACCTGGATAGAAGAGGAAGACGATGATTAGATGAGACACCGTCGTGTAAATAAGTGCGCCGCCAAATGTGTCAGACGTGGCCGTGCGAGGAATAACAAAAGTGCAGCGGAGGAGACGGGCAAATCTTGGTCCGTTCTGACTGGTGTGGTTTTTCGGAGGCCGGTTTCTGCGGTTGCTCGCAGCTTCGCATGCTTAAAATCCTGATCCAACTCGACACCGACCCGCATGCCAGCGTCTTTGACCGAGTCGTCGCCGTAGACGCAGGTGTTGACGAGCTCTTTGCCTATGGCGGCATCACGCCGGAGAACGTCGTACCGCTAGTACATGGAGCGATCTTCACGCGCGGGCCGCAAGACTTGAAAAACACGGCGATTTTCATCGGCGGCAACAACGTCGCGGCGGGCGAGCAGCTTCTCGCGAAAGTCCGTGCGACGTTCTTTGGTCCGATGCAGGTGTCGGTGCTGATGGACTCGAATGGCTCGAACACGACCGCCGCCGCCGCCGTGCTGGCCGCTCGCAAACATTTGGAGTTGTCGAATACCATCGCCCTGGTGTTGGGAGGCACTGGCCCGGTCGGGCATCGCGCGGCTCAGTTGCTGGCGATGGAAGGAGCAGACGTGCGCGTCGGCACTCGGTCGCTGGAGAAAGCTCAGCAGACGTGCGACGCGATCGCGAAAACAGTTTCGAACGCCAAAGTCGCTCCGGCGGAGACGTCTACATTCGCCGGACTCGATGCGGCGTGCGAGGGCGTGTCGCTGATCATCGCGGCCGGCGCCGCGGGCATTGAGTTGCTGTCGGCCGAACGTCGGCAAGCGATCAAGACGCTCAAGGTCGCTGTCGACCTGAACGCCGTTCCGCCGATTGGACTCGGCGGCTTGAAAGTCGTCGACAAAGCGACGGAACGAGACGGCGTCCTCAGCTACGGTGCGATCGGCGTAGGCGGCGTGAAAATGAAGATCCACAAAGCCGCCATCGCCCGATTGTTCGAATCCAACGATCAAGTGCTCGACACGAGCGCGATCTACGCCATCGGGCAATCGTTGTGAACGGTCTCACGGCTGGCCAGAGGCGGAGTCGCATCGGTACGATGTCGTCGTCTATCCGAGGAGCGATTTCATGACCGCAGTTGCCACGCCATCCGCCGAAAAGCTCATCACTGCGGATGAATTCTGGGCGATGCCTCCCTCGCGCCGACCGGAGGAGCTTGTTCGTGGAATGGTGGTTTCCATGCCTGTGCCCGGGCCTCGTCACGGTCAGTTGTGTGCTCAAGCGGTCTGCATCTTCGGAAACTTCGTCGAACAACACGACCTCGGCCATGTGTTGAGCAACGATTCTGGAATCATCACCGAGCGTGATCCCGACACCGTGCGTGGTATGGACGTGTGCTTTTATAGCTACTCCCGCTTGCCGAAGGGGCCGCTTCCCAAGAAATACGTGAATGTCGTTCCGGAATTGGCCGTGGAAGTGCGGTCGCCTGACGACCGCTGGAGCCGAGTGCTCAAGAAAGTCATTGAATATTTGGAAGCCGGAGTGAGCGTCGTTTGCGTGCTTGACCCAGACACCGAAACGGCTCGCGTGTACTTGCCCGATACACCGGAGTGGACGATTCGGGTGGATGAGGAATTGACCTTTCCCGACGTCCTCCCCGGTTTCAGCGTTGTGGTGCGGCGGTTCTTTGAATGAGCACGACTTCTGTTTTTACGACGCGGGCTTCGTCCGCAACCCGTCGCTCGGGACTCCTTCCCGAGTCGGTCGGGACGGAGTCCCAACCTACAAATGGCCCGCGCGGGCGGCGGCGACCTGAACTGCTCGCTCCCGCGGGGGACATCGAATGTGCTCTCGCGGCGATTGAGAACGGCGCGGATGCCGTGTACTTCGGACTCGACTCTGGCTTCAACGCGCGCGCACGCGCGACGAACATCTCCGACGAACAACTTCCCGAATTGATGCGGCTGCTGCATCAACGGGGGGTGAAAGGATTCCTCACGCTGAACACGCTCGTGTTCACGAACGAGTTGCCGGAGATCGAACGATTAGTGCGTCGAGTGGCCGAAGTCGGCGTCGATGCCGTGCTGGTGCAAGATATCGGTGCCGCGCGGTTGATCCGCGCGACGTGTCCCGATCTACCGATTCATGCGTCGACGCAGATGACGCTCACGAGCGCGGAAGGCATCCGCATCGCGGCCGAGTTGGGCGTTGAGCGAGTCGTGCTGGCTCGCGAACTAGCGATTAGCGACATCGCTAAGATTGCCGAACAGACCGACATGCCGCTCGAAGCGTTCGTGCATGGCGCGTTGTGTGTGGCCTACTCCGGGCAATGCTTGACCAGCGAATCGCTCGGCGGTCGAAGTGCCAACCGAGGACAATGTGCTCAAGCCTGCCGAATGCCTTATGAGTTGGTCTGCGATGGCGAGGACGTGGATCTCGGCGATCAAAGGTATTTGCTCAGCCCGCAGGATCTTGCCGCGTACGCGCTTGCTCCGGACTTGATTGACGCGGGAGTGATCTCGTTCAAGATCGAAGGCCGTTTGAAGACGCCGGAATACGTGGCCAACATCACGCGGCATTACCGACAAGCGATCGACACGGCTCTAGCGGGGCGAGCCGTTGAATTCTCACCAAAGCAAGTCGAGGAGATGCAGCTTTCATTTTCGCGCGGCTTCTCGCCCGGTTGGTTGCAAGGTGACGACCACAAGATGCTCGTCCCCGCGATCAGTTCGGCCAAACGAGGAGTGCTGCTCGGCACCTTGAAGGGCATTCGCGGACAACGAGTCGCCGTGGAGCTGATCTGTTCGATCGCGCGTGGCGACGGTCTCGCGTTTGAAGGAGATCGAGCCGCGAACGACGAACAAGGCGGTCGCGTGTTCGAGGTTTTTCGTCGTGGCGAGTCTGTTGAACAACCGGTTTCATCGGGAGTTGTTGAACTGGCGTTTCAACACGGAGCGATCGACTTCTCGCGGTTGTGGATCGGTCAAGAAGTCTGGAAGACCGACGATCCGCAATTGACATCGCGAATCCGTAAGACTTTCACCGGTCCCGACCCGCTCCGCAAAGTGCCGCTCGATGTGAGTGTCTTCGCGACGATCGGGCAACCGCTG
>CAZPUJ010000370.1:0-5697 GCA_964589725.1 uncultured Planctomycetaceae bacterium | reverse complement strand
GGGCGAGGCTGGACAGGCCAGGTTGTAGATTTGCTCCACTTCGGTTCTGAACGGATGAACGATGTCGTGGCGAATGACCTCGAACCGCGGGTTGCCGAGCAGATGTACGATGTTCGCTTTGCGGCCGGTGAAGAAATTGTCGACGCACAGGACGTCGTCACCACGAGCGATCAAGCGATCACACAGATGACTCCCCAGGAAGCCGGCTCCTCCGGTGACGAGAATCGTGGCCATCACTGCTCCTGACCAAGTGTCTGATGTGCCACGGCTGTGTCAGCCGTGTGACTCGCTGATGAGCACGGCTGACACAGCCGCGGCACCCGAGATCGGACGGCGAACGTTAGCAAGCGTTTGACGATTCTGGCAACGGCGCTCGTTCGAACAAGCTGCGAAACCGTTGCCTGTGCAGCGCATTCGGCAACGACTAACATGTCGCAATCCCAACGAAAACATTCCGGCGGCACGGCGGACGGACGGTCGATCCGCGAGGTTGTCGACGACGAAATAACGTTTGACGAACGGACCGACATATGGCTTTGGACGTCTACGCGGCGTGCCCTTGCGGCAGCCACAAGAAATTGAAGTTTTGTTGCCACGGCTTGGAAGGGGACATCGAACGGGTGGTCCGGCTTCAATCGGCCAAACAGAACAAGCAGGCGTTGCAACTTTTGCTCGCGCTGGAGCGGCGGCACCCGCAAAGTGCTTGGGTCAAGAATCTGCAGGCTTTCACGCTGATGATGGATCGCCGCGGGAGCGAGGCCAAGGCTCCACTCGCCAAGGTGCTGGAACAGCAGCCGGACAATTTGTACTCGATCGCGTTGTACGGCTTGGCCGCGTTCTTTTCCGACGGCTGGAAGAACGGCAAGCAGGCGATTCAGCGGGCGTTTCAACGCTGCTCTGGCGAGTACCCGCACATTATTTACTTTCTGTGTCGGTCGATCGCGGAGTTCATGGGTGCGGTCGGCAGCCCGTTGGCTCATCGGCAGTACCTCGCGCAGGCGATGCGTTTGGCCAACGAGGAAGATCGCGAACAGGTCTTCATGGAGTTGATCGAGTTCGACGGCGAAACCAAAGTTCCGTACATGCTACGCGGCAGTCACGATTTGGTGCAGGTCTCCGGCGACGAAGCGTTTGACAAGGAAGTCCGCAAGGCGTTCAAGCTGTCGTTCCTGGGATGTCAGGAGGCGGCGGCCGGTTTCTTCACTAAGTTGGCTGAGGCGGCCGAAACGAAACTCGCCGGCGACCCCGGTTCGGGTGACGAAACCGCATCGCGGCGAGCGGTCGTTGCGGGATTGTGGTGGGATGCGGGCTTGTGTCGAGCGTGGGATGGCGATGAACGCTCCGCGGCCGAGGCGATTCACAAGTCCGCACGGTTCACCGACGATTTCGAAACTGCCGTCGAACGTGAGACGTTGGCCCAATCGTTGGAGCGTCGTGGCGACCGTACTCGCACGCATCGCGTTGTGCAACGCGGCTACAAGGTGCAAGCAGCCTCCAAGCTGTTGAGCACGTTGGACCAGGTTCCGCTGGTGATCCGTGTCCACACGCCCGACGGCCAGCAGCCGCAGCCCGGTCAGCCGGTGGCGACGTACCGAGTGCTCGATCAAGCTCCGGTTACCGGAAATGAAGAATCGGCGTACACGCTCGATCGCACGCCCCGAATCATCGCCGATGTCGTCGTCTTCGACCGGCAGGAGGGAGCCCAGCGAGACGCCGCGCTGGTTGTGATGGGCATCGAAGGCGAATTGTTTCAGCAGGCGACGGAAAAGCTGGAAGCCGCGGCCGGTGGCGAGATCGAGTTCATCCCCGTGCCCGGCCAGGAAGACGGACTGGTCACCAAATCGCTGTTCGAGCGGGAGTATTTGCCGCTGCAATGGCGTCGGTACTTCGAGCCGTCGACGCCGCAAGGAATCGTCCGTCGCGTCAATCGAGCGATCTGGCGGAAGTTCATTGACCAGGAGTGGCCGGAGACTCCGACGGTGGCGCTCGGCGACAAGACGCCCCGTCAGGCGGCGGGCGACGACTCGTTGCGCGTGCCTCTGGCCGCGTGGCTATTGCAACTCGATATGCACGCCGACCGCGCGGGCCTGTCGTTTGACGTGAATGCCGAGCGAGCGAAGCTCGGTTTACCGGCCATCCAAACGCTGAATGTGACGGAGCAGACGAACGTCGGCACGTTGTCGATCTTGCAATTCGCGCGCGTGCCGTTTGAGCGGCTCAACGACACTCAACTTCTCGCGGCGTACAAACGGGCGACCTTAATTCAGCACAAGGAGAGCTTGCGTCCGTTGCTGACGCAGATCGTCGAGCGGACGAGTTGCCATGACAAGCTCGATCTGTCGCGCGTGTATCGCTTCCTGTCCGACCTCGGCTCGCTGATGATGGACCCCGCCGAGGCGGTCCGCTGGTTGGACAAAGAACGCTCACGCGTCGTGCCGGCGGCGGAACAGTTCGAGCACGAGTTGGACTGCGACATGCGCGAGCTGCGATATCGGCTCGACAATCCGCACGACACCGATTGCAATCGCCTGCTGCATCGTCTGTGGGAGCATTACGGTCCGAAGGTTCCGGAGGTGCGGAGTTACGTGGCTCAAATCGTGCATCATTATCAAGTCCCAGCTCCGTGGATGACCGATGGAGCTTCGGACGTCGAAGGAGTTGGCGGCGCGGTGACGAGCGCCGGCATCTGGACTCCCGATGCCGCTGTGGCCGACGAACCGGCCGCCGCCGGTAAACTTTGGCTGCCGGGGCAGAGTTGACGGATTTTGGATTTCGGACCTCGGATTTCGGATCCAATCCGAAATCCGAGGTCCGAAATCCGAAATCCGAAATCCGAATCATGCAGTTTCCTGACCAACCGTCTGTGATGCGACATGCCTTCCAGCTAGCGGCTCGCGGGCTGGGATACGTCGAGCCGAACCCGGCCGTCGGGGCGGTGTTGGTTGATGACAAACTGCGACTGCTCGGCGAGGGGTTTCATCAGAAGTTCGGTGGACCGCACGCTGAGGTGGAAGCGATCCGCGATGCCGAAGTTCGCGGTCACAGCCAGCAGCTCAAAGACGCGACGTTGTTCGTGTCGCTCGAACCGTGCTGCCACTTCGGCAAGACGCCTCCTTGTTCGCGAGCCGTGGTGTCCACTGGAATTCGTCGCGTGGTCATCGGACGCGCGGACCCCGCGCCGCATGTCAACGGCCGCGGCATTGCGGAACTACAAGCGGCGGGCGTCGAGGTCGAAGTCGGATTGCTCGAATCGGAAGCGATGCAGTTGACGGCTCCCTTTGCCAAGCAAGTGACCACTGGTTTGCCGTACGTCATCGGTAAGTGGGCGATGACACTCGACGGCAAGCTGGCGACTCGCGAAGGGGATTCGAAATGGATTTCGAATGAAGCCTCACGCAGCGTGGCGCACCAACTCCGCGGTCGAGTCGATGCCATTCTGGTGGGAGTCGGCACGGTCCGCGCGGACGATCCCTTGCTGACCGCGCGACCGCCCGGACCGCGCACGGCAACGCGAGTCGTGCTCGATTCACTGGCCACCTTGCCGCTGGACTGTCAGCTCGTCCGGACGTTGGATCAAGCGCCGCTGTTACTGATCGCCGGCCCGGACGCTTCGCCGGAGAATGTCGCGGCGTTGCAACGTGCGGGTGTCGACGTCTGCCAATTGCCGTCGCTGCCGGACATGCCGGAGTCGTGGCCGCTGAAGTATCGTCGCCCGGATCTACGCGAGCTCTTATCCGAGCTGGGACGTCGCGATGTCACCAACCTATTGATCGAGGGAGGCTCGGCCGTGTTGGGGGCGTTCGCCGATCACGATCTGTTCGACGAAGTCCACGTGTTCGTGGCTCCGAAGCTGGCCGGCGGCGAGTTGGCGTTGAGTCCGCTGTCGGGCCTGGGCATCGACGAGATGGACGAAGCGATGGAGTTGGAACACTTGCACGTCCAGACGCTGGACGGAGACATCTACATCCACGGCACCGTCACGGGGCATTGCTGGTGAAGTCTTCGCCCAGCAGCCCGGAGAGTTTCCGCACGTACTCGCCGTACTGTTTGTCGAGATCTTCAAACCTTTCGCCGGTCAATTCCGCGAGGGTCTGCACGGGACCCAGCGTGCCTCGCGGACGTTTCCCTTCGGCGTAAATCTGTCGCAGATGTTCGATCAGGTCGTCTCGGTAGCGGCCGTCGTCGTAGTGCATGAAGAAATGCACCAGCCCGGCGGACTGTGAGTAGTTCATCTGAATGCGCGGATGCGCCTGAAAGGCCTTCTTGCCCATCGCGGTGAACTCGGGCAGGGGCATGTAGTACTTGTCGTTGAGCAACCGATACCGCGACTCGGCGAAGCGATTGAACTGCGGATTGCCCAATGACACGCTCCCTGCTTGCCGCTGAAACGATTCGATGTAGCAGGCAATACCCTCGAGGATCCAAAAGTTCGCCTGATCGGCGATGATCGGGCTGACCGGTAGCTGAGCCGCCAACAATTGGTGAGTCGCTTCGTGGTACAGCGTCGTTTCGGCGTTCATCGCCGGGCTGTCGAAACTGTAGACGACTTGATCGTCGGTGTCATACAGGCCGTTCGTAATCGTGACCTGCTGCTTGTACTTGCCGATCAGCTTGGCGATGTACTCGTCCTGCGAACGATAAAAATGAATCTCGAACGCCTTGCCCCGCATGGGCACCGCGGCGTTCGCATTCATGAACTTCTTGGAGATCTCCTTTTGGTCGTCAAAGAACGCCGCGAAGGTCTGCACGAAGAAACGATGAAACTCTTCGAGCGATTGAGCCAAGGCCACGCCGCGTTCCAGGCTGTGGTTCGTCTTCAGCAAATAGTGCTCGGTGCGAACGTCCCAGGCTTTGCGGAAGTCGTGGCGAAATTCGGCTTCTTTCTCGACCGAAATCCAACGTCCGCTTTCTGTCGGATGCGGCCGTTCTCCCCCCTCGTACCGCTCGACGTGAGTGGCCGGCAGCCAGCCGAACTTGTCCGTGTTGACTTCACGCTTCTTGAGCTTGTCCGCCTCGAACGGTGAAACCCATTCGTCCTTGTAACGGACGAACCCCAGCAAGCGGCGAGCGCGCGGATGATCGGAATCGTGCAAGGCCGCTTCGCGCACCAGTTGATATGCGTAGCTCGAGTGCCCCGCCTTTACGGCTCCTTGAGCGAGTTGGTCCAGCTTTTGAGCATAGTCCTTGCGTTGTTCACGAAGCTGCTTGCGCCATTCCAGTTCTTCCTCGGGCAGATCGGCCGCAATCGGAGGTAGCACCGATCGTGGCAACGGCTCGAATCGCAGCGCATCGGGATTGGTCGGTTGCGCGACCTTGCGAATCTGGGTGGCGATCTCCGCAAGCATTCGCTGTTCGCACGTTTGAGCGATCTGCTCTAAGGCCATTGCAAAACGGCGATGAGCCTCTTGGTGTTCGGATTGCAAATTGCGAAGGACTCTCTCGGCCTTCAGATTCTTCGCCGCTTGAGCTGCGGTGCGAGTCGGCATCGCAAGCGACAACGCGAGCACCACCAACACTAGCCCGACACGGCAGCGAGCGAGTCGAATGACGAGCGAGGCTCGTACCACGCTGGCGCGTCGAGCTAGTCTTGAAACCGTTTCCAACATTCTTGACATGACAACGTACTCGAAATTTCGTTCGCGTGGCCGTTGCAAATTCAGTATTGATGGGTACTCTACCGCCCCGCTTCCGGCCCGA
>CAZPUJ010000369.1:0-4035 GCA_964589725.1 uncultured Planctomycetaceae bacterium | reverse complement strand
TACGTCTGGACGCGCGAAGCGATCGATCGATCGTCTTCGGCGAATTCGCGGCCGAGTTGGCGTGCTCAGCATGGAGTTGGTCTTCACGCTGCCGATTCTCGGGTTGCTGCTGCTGGGGATGTTCGAGTTCACGTTTCTGTTTTTTGCGCGCGGCGAACTCGTCGAGGCCAGTCGTGTCGCCGCTCGTAAAGGAACACTCCCGGGAGTGACAGTTCAGGACGTTGAAGAGGAAGTGCGCAAAGTTCTCAATCCTCGACTGCACGACTCACTGCAAGTCGACTCGATCTTGAGTGAGAAATCGGGCGACGTCGTCGCGGTGGCCGTGTCTGTCGACATGAGCTCGGCGGCGCCGGACCTGTTGTGGCCCATCGGTTTCAGCCTGCAAGGACGCCAGTTGTTATCGGAAACGCGGATGATCCGGGAATAACCTGCTCGTGATTTCTAAAGACAAGGAGAATCAGCGGTGAAACTCACTCCGGCGAAAGTCACGATGCTGATGCTCTTGGCGGTGACAGGCCTGATCGGGTTGTACCTCGTCAAAGGGCTGTCCGCGGTCGAGAAGAAGCCCACTCGGCGGACGACCCTCAACCTTCCGTTGGCCGTGGCGGCACTCGAACCCGGCACGAGGATCACGGAAAACCATATCGACCTGGGTCCGGTCTCGATCAGTGAATTGAAGGAAGACGTGCTGCGGGCCAACCGTGTGATCGTGGGCCGCGTCGTCAAAGTTGCGGTCAAGTCGGGAAGTCCGATTCGCGGCTCGCAGTTGTATGAGCCAGGTGAAAACGCGCCGTTGCTAGTTGGTGACGGCAAGCAGGCGATCGCCGTGCCCGTCGCGACCACGTCTGAAATGGTTGACGGCTTGATCAAGCCGAACGAGTTCGTCGACGTGCATTTCGTTTTGAGTCGCGAGAGTTCGTCGACCGTTGATCCTCGCATCGCGAAGTTAGGCGGGGTCAGTCTGACGCTGTTCAAGGGAGTCAAGGTGTTGGCGGTCAATCGGAGTTTTCGTCAAGGGTTGGCGCTTGCGACAGGCAACTCGGTGACGCTTGAACTGGCAACTGAACAGACGAATGCGCTGCTCGTCGCTCGCGATCATGGCTCGATTTCGCTGACATTCAATCCCGACGGCAGTGGAGATGGGGGCGTGGCGGTTCATAACGCCGACCGAGCCACGCTGTTCGAGATTCTGGGTTTGAAAGGGCCAGTCGGGCAGAAAGAGCCTGAGCCCGAAGAACCGTTCGAAACGGATGCCTACCGAGGAACCGCCGGAAGCACGTCGCAATGGAACGTTCAAGGCAAACGCCTCGTCCGAGACAACAACAGTCAACGTCCATCCGACGCGAATGCGGTCGCCGACGATCTGGATGTGAATGAGGTCTTCGATTCCGGCGCTAGTGGCCGAGCGACACCGCCTGACGCCACGAAAGCCGTGCCATCTGTTGATCCTGATATTCCGAACAGTCGCCCGGGCGCGGTGCCGGGAGTTCGTCCTCGAACTCGAGTGAACTCGATCCTCAACATTCAACCTCAGTTGGTAGGACCGACGGCCCTACGGAACTGACTTCGCGACAATCGTCCTCAAGGATCGGGCGAGGGGTCAGGTGTTCTGATTTCTGTTTTGGCGTCACAATCGGAGTCAAGCGTGGTTTGGAGTTTGACTTACGATGGAAATCAACGGCTATTCAACGGCCAAAACAGAAATCAGAACACCTGACCCCGGCTCGCGCGCAGAGTGCGTCGTGCACCATCAACAACTCAGTCGTGACGATCGCGATTGCCATTCGCCCCGTGCTGCCCTTCCGATGCGACATACCTCCCGACAGAATTCGCGAATACCAACAGCGGCGTCACGCCGAATCGGAAGCCTTCTTCCGGCCATTGCCGTGGCTCTCGTCGCCGTTTTTGGCGGAACTGCTTTGGTGCTCGATCGACTTTGGCTGCAGACGTCTCAGGTCGAATTGCAGACGGCTGCGGATGCCGCCGCCTTGGCCGCAGGCCGAGCACTAGCCAGCGATGATCTGCTGCGAGACGAGTTTCAGCCCGAAGTTTTCTTGATGAAGGCCCGTCTGGCAGCCGCGCGCATCGCCTTGGAGAACTTAGTCGCCGGAGAATCGCTCATACTGAACACGGGCGCGGACGGCGATGTTCGGTTTGGAACGTTGGCGACCGACGAGACGACCGGCGAGACGATGTTCCTGGAAACCAGTTCGCATCCAACCTCCGTCGCCGTTCACGCGCGACGCACTCAAGATCGCGACGCGCCCGTCTGGTTGCCGATTCAATCGTTGTTCACACCGAGCAACGCGGATGTTGTCGCCATCGCGGAAGCCACGCTCGACAATCGAGTCGTTGGACTCAGGCCGGTGGATGATCTGCCGCTGCCGACGCTCCCCTTGGCCATCTTGTCGGAAACTTGGGTTCAATCCATCGAGCAGCGGCGCGGCAAGGATCACTTTGCCCTCGAACTATCGACCGGACAAGTGACCGAAGATACGGACGGCATCCCGGAAATCACGCTGCGGACTCCATCACTGGCTGATCGTGGTGTTGTGGACAACGCGTTTGTGGTGACGCTTGGCGGAGACCTCACGCACCAAGACCTGCAACGTCAAGTGCGAGTCGGCTGGACCGTGGCCGATTTGGAGCCGTACGGCGGCGAACTGATGTTGCACTCAGGCCCGTTGTCGTTGGCGGGAGCGCGAAGAATTGAAGCGGCCGTGTTGGCGGAAGCCTTGCGGGGCGTTGTGGGGCAGAGCCGAGTCTGCCTGCTTTACGACCGAGTTGGCGGTGACCCGCGCTCGACGACCGCATCGTTGCGAATCATCGGCTTTGTCGCCGGGCGTGTCATGTCTGTGCGAGAGGTTTCGAATGGCGTGTGTGAAGTCGTCTTTCAACCCGCGGTGATGACAGTTCGATCAGCCGTCGTGGCCGCGGAGATCGTCGGTTTTCCTAGTCGGGCCACGCCCGAAGAATCGTATTCCGCGTCTCCCAACAAATACGTTTACAAATTGCGACTGTCGAACTGAAAAGTGAATGGCGAGCCGGAGGGCGTCAGCCTCCGGATGGAGTCAAGTCCGGGGGCTGACGCCCTCCGGCTCGCACGAACTGTTGAGGGGAACTGACTCATGGAAGCGATCCTTGTACAAACCGGCGATTCTCGTCAAGCGTTTCAGCGACTGAAGACGCATTTGCATCGCCGCATGATTGATGCGATCGATCTCTCGAAGGCGGGACAACTCAGCGAGAGCGATCTGCGATCTCAATTGCGATCACTGGCCGCGCATCTCTGCACGATGGAGGCGGTGCAGCTTCCACCGGAGCACCGCGACGGCATGGTCTGCGAGATCATGGACGAGATCTACGGCTTCGGTCCGTTGGAGGCGCTGATGGCCGATCCCGAGGTCAGTGACGTGTTGGTCAATGGACCGGACAGAGTGTTCATCGAACGTCGTGGGATGCTGGAAGCCACACACGTCAAATTCGCTGACGAGCAGCATTTGATGCGGTTGATTCATCGTCTCGTCGGTCGCGCGAATCGGCGCATCGACGAAGTCTCGCCGATGGTCGACGCCAAGCTGCCGGACGGTTCGCGACTGAATGCGGTCATTCCGCCGCTGGCTTTGAAGGGGCCGACGATCTCGATACGAAAATTCTTCTCACGAGCGTTGTTGTTCGAAGACATGGTCCGACTAGGATCGCTTGCGCCCGAGATGGCCGACTTTCTCATCCTGGCCGTGCGTGGTCGACTAAACCTGCTGGTGAGCGGTGGCACCGGCGCCGGCAAGACGACCATGCTCAACAACATCAGCCGCTTCATTTCGCCGACCGAACGAGTCATCACGATCGAGCAGACGGCCGAACTTCAGTTGCAGCAGCCGGATGTCGTGTCGCTGGAGATGCGGCCGCCGAACATCGAAGGCAAAGGTGAGATCAACCAACGCGATTTGTTGCGAAACAGTTTGCGAATGCGGCCCGATCGCATCATCGTTGGCGAGGCGCGCGGCGGCGAGGTGTTCGAAATGCTGCAAGCCA
>CAZPUJ010000368.1:0-3371 GCA_964589725.1 uncultured Planctomycetaceae bacterium | reverse complement strand
ATGATTCAACTCTCGGACGACAGCGTCAAGCAGCTGCCAGATTAACCTGAAGCGTGTGCGAGGACGAAGGCTTCACGGCGACTCGATTCTTAGATTCTTGGAGCGTTCGCCCTCGCTTGCGCTGCGGGTTAATCAACTTGGGGCTGACAGTTTGCGTGCGAACTTGATATCACCTGTCGGGTTTTGAAATTTGAAATCTCCGGTTTGAAATTCAAAACTTCCTTGGGGCGGCGGGGCCGCAACCAAACCAACCCGAGGCGTCAGCGAGGGCGGGCGCTCCGAGTTACGGAGATTTTTCAATCCAAACTTTGTGAAACGCCCGCCCTCGCAGACGCTTCGGGTTAGTGTGTCGGCTCAAAATCTTTGCGTGGCGCGAAGATTTCAAATGTTTGCAGTGTAGGCAGGTGGCTTCATGGGTGTGCCGATTTCGCAAATGTGGACTGTCGCCACGTACGTGCTCCGCCAAAAGCTGCGCGGCGTGAAGCGGTCGCCGTTGGTGCTCATGCTTGAGCCACTGTTTCGTTGCAACTTGGCGTGCGCGGGGTGCGGGAAGATTCAGTACCCAGCTGAGACGTTGCGACGGCAGTTGACTCCCGAAGAGTGTTTTCGCGCGGTCGATGAGTGCGGCGCCCCGATGGTTTCGATCCCCGGTGGCGAGCCACTGCTACATCCGCAGATGGATGAGATCGTGCGCGGGTTAGTCGCTCGCAAGAAGTACATCTATCTCTGCACGAATGCCCTGCTATTGGAGAAGTGGCTGCCGAGATTTCAGCCGTCGAAGTATTTGTCATTCTCCGTACATCTGGACGGCCCAGCTGACGAGCACGATCACGCGGTCTGTCGTGGCGGCACGTATGACATCGCCATCAGCGCCATCAAGGCGGCGATCAGTCGCGGCTTTCGCGTGACGACCAACTCGACTTTGTTCAACAATGCTGACCCGACTCGGTATCGCGAGTTCTTCGACACGCTGATGGACTTGGGCGTTGAAGGGATGATGATTTCGCCAGGCTACCCGTACGAGAAAGCTCCCGATCAAGAGCATTTTCTTCATTCTCGCGAAACGATCAGCCTTTTCCGTCGCCTGCTGGATCGGCCGAAACGCCGCTGGCGATTTAATCAGTCGCCGCTGTTTCTGGAGTTCCTCAAAGGGAGCTGGAATCTCGAATGCACTCCGTGGGGCAATCCGACCTTCAACATTTTCGGTTGGCAGAAGCCGTGCTACTTACTGCAAGAGGGTTATGCGCAGAGCTTCCAAGAATTGCTCGACACGACCGAGTGGCATCGTTATGGCAAAGCCAGCGGCAATCCGAAATGCAGCGACTGCATGGTCCACTGCGGCTATGAACCCAGCGCCGTTGCCGAGACGTTTTCGTCGCTGCGCGGATTGTTGACGGTCGCCAAACTCGTGCTGATCGGTCCGCCGAAGTCAGCGGCCTCCGACGAATGGCCAGCCCCCGTTCCAAAACCACATTTCGTGGAATCGCCAGAGCGCCCGTTGGTCGAACTGCCCGTGCTGAATTGAACTCGGCGGCGGCGTTTTGCGGCGACAGCAAGGTGTTGCTCAGAGCTTTGAGGCAGCCATCAACCACAGCGTGAGACGGCGGCCGTACATCACCATGATCGCGAGTAGGGCAACGGCAACCAGCCACGGCAACGCGCGCAGTCCGCCCAGCACGAGGCCTTCGCCCCCGTCACGGAAGGTGCCGACCGTTCCGGCCCACGTGTCGGCGAGTCGCGTTGCGAATGTCGGCTCTTGAGGCGGCACATACTCATGCACCTCACCCAGCGAGATGCTGATCGTGGACAGGTCCGTTCGATTTGTCAGGTAACGGAAGCGGCCTTCCATGCGCTCGATTTCTTCGCGAACTTGCGCCACCTGACGCTCAAACTCGATCACGTCGGTCACGCTGCCCGACTTGACTTTCATCAGTTCGAGCAGCCGTTCTTAGAGCCGCTTCTTGTTCGCCAGCCGCGTTTCCAAATCGACGTACTCTTCGGTCACGTCCTGTCCCGTCACTTGGCGACGATCGGGAACGCCAATCTCATCGAGGCCTTCCAGAAATTCGTGAAAGTGCTCTGCCGGAATGCGAGCCTGCCAGCGGCCACTGCGCTGCTCACCTTGCTGGCGATTCAACGAGATTTCGGTCAAATAACCGCCCACTTGGTGGACAAGATCGGGAATCGTTCGCTCGGCCTTGGCGAAGTCGCGCGTCTGCATCAACACATCGGCCGTGTAGATCACTCGTCGCGGTGTCGCGGAAACGATTCGGTCATTCCCGCGAGCGGCCGAAACTTGCGGATGATTCGCGGTGCCTGCGTCAGCGCTCGCCGGCTTCGTCGGGCTCGCTGACGGAGGACTGCGATCAGACTTGCTCTGGTCGGTACCGCAACCGCCCGCTCCCAGCGTCTCCGCCAACAACATCACGCACGCCCAAGAGGTCAACCACGACGGTCGCATGGCGGGGTCTCCTTGGCAATTTGAAATGTGACTGCCAACAAGAGACGACGAACGATTGCCTTGTTCCCGCGATTTGCAAAACTTTCGACTAGCCCCGCGCGTCCAGTACGTCACGCAGCCGTTCGACCAGACGTTGCCGAGGCCGTTCATTCGGCAGCGCCAATTCATGACCGTCGAAGATGCCGGACTGTTGCAACCAGGCTTCGAACTCCGGTGCCGGTCGCAGGCCGAACAGGCGACGCATCGCCGCCGCGTCGTGATAGCTGGTCGATTGGTAGTTGAGCATCACATCGTCGGCGCACGGCACGCCCATGAAATAATTGCAGCCGGCGGCGGTCAGCAGCATCAGCAAGTTGTCGGCCGAGTTTTGATCGGCGTCGGCGTGGTTCGTGTAACACACGTCGCACCCCATCGGCAGGCCGAGCAGCTTGCCCATGAAATGGTCTTCCAAGCCGGCTCGAATGATCTGTCGCTCGCTCGCGAGGTACTCCGGCCCGATAAATCCCACCACGCTGTTGATCAAGAACGGCTCGAACACACGCGCAACTCCGTACGCGCGAGCTTCCAGCGTGACTTGATCCACACCGTGATGCGCCTCCGCCGAGAGTGCGCTGCCTTGCCCCGTCTCGAAGTACATAACGTTGTGCGCGAGATCCTGGCGAGCGGGGGGCGTCAGCCCCCTGATGCGACCAGACGAGTGCGATTGTTCGAGGCGACGATCACTCGGGTCCGCGAGGAAATCATCCGCCGCAGGAGTCACCGTGGAACCGGCGTTTTGCGATGCCGAACGCATCAGGGGGCTGACGCCCCCCGCTCGCCTTCCGTCCCACAGCCCGCGGCTCCGGTGATGCTCCAACACCTGCTCCCGTCCTTCGCGCAGCAGCGATTGCGAAACTCCAAACGATTCATT
>CAZPUJ010000367.1:0-11850 GCA_964589725.1 uncultured Planctomycetaceae bacterium | reverse complement strand
GAGATTCGTGTCCAGGCAATTGTCCCAATCCGATTCGGTGACTTCACCGATTTGTTTGACCATGCCAATCCCGGCATTGTTGACGAGGACGTCCAGCCGCCCGGTCGAACGGGCGGCACCGTCGATCAGACGTTGCAAGTCGCTAACTTGGCAAACATCGCACTGCGATGCATGAATTCCCAGATCGCGGAGCGACGCTTCCGTTTCGGACGGTAAGCGATAATCCCCCACAAACACGGTAACCCCGTGCCGTGCGAACAGCTTGGCGGTGGCTTGGCCAATCCCGCTCGCTCCGCCAGTAACGACCGCGACCCGGCCGGACAGTCGTTGGGGCTCCGCAGTCATGGAAACTCCTTGACGGTTGACCGTGTAAAGGACTCAACTCGCTTTCGCAGCGTTAGTTAAGTCGGTAGAGTAGCAGCCGGATCAAGGAATTCGCCAGAATGCTACGAACGTCTCTGAGGCAATTCAGGTACATAATTGCTCAGAGTTCTTGCCCGTTCGTTCGGAACGCGGGTCGCAAGATAGTATTCCACCTAGGCTCAAGCAAACGGTGCTGTCGGAGGTTGCCATAATGATTCGATTTTGGACCACACTTCGACTGGCTTGCGGGGTGACAGGAATCGCCGTGGCCTGTGCGGCCTCGATTTTGCTGAGCGCTGAACCGGCATCAAAGACAGTGTCGACCAAGACATCGGCTGCAAGTGCGGCCAGTACTGCGAAGGAAGCCAAGAGCGACGACGACGCGAAACCAGACGCCAAGTCGACTGGCAAGAAGCGCGACGAATTTACGACCGGTTCGTCGGACGTGTTGATCTCCTACATCAACGAACAGATCCGGCAAGGCTGGACCGACAACGAGGTTGACCCGTCCAGCGTTGCGAGTGACTCCGAATGGATTCGCCGCGTTCATCTGGACATCGTCGGTCACGTTCCGCCAATGGAAGTTGTTGAGGCCTTTATCGCGGATAAGGACAAAGCCAAGCGATCGAAGCTTATCGACAAGCTCTTGGATGACCCCGGTTACGTTCGCAACTGGACCACCATTTGGACCAACTTGACGATCGGTCAGCAGACTCCTCGGCGAGTCAGCCGCAAGGGAATGCAGAAGTTTCTGCGCGAAGCTTTCGCCAAGAACCGACCGTGGAACGAAGTGGTTTTTGACATCATCTCGGCCGAAGGGCACTTCGAGGAAAACGGAGCGGTCAATTACATCTTGGCTCAAATGCAGATGCCGGACGACGGCGTGCAGGCGACCGCCAAGACGACGCGCCTGTTCATGGGCATGCAGGTGCAATGCACGCAGTGCCACAATCATCCGTTCAACGATTGGCAGCAACGCCAGTTTTGGGAGTTCAACACGTTCTTCCGACAACTCAGCAAGAAAGAGAATGAGAAATACGACATGAAGACCGGCCGGAACGAGTTCGATTACGCCGAGCTCATACGGCGCGAGAGCGTGGGTGAGAACGTCTTCTTTGAACGTCGCAACGGACTTCAGGAGGCGGCCTATCCGAAGTACTTCGGCAAGGATGTTCTGGATGACATTAAGAAGCAGGACGAGAACGGCTACGACGTGAACCGGCGTGCCGAATTGGCAAAGCAGATGATCGAAGGCGAGAAGCCGCTCGTCGCCGCGGCGATGGTCAACCGCACGTGGGGCCACTTCTTTGGATTTGGCTTTACGAAACCGGTGGATGACATCGGGCCGCATAATCCGGCGTCGCATCCGGACTTGATGGAACGGCTCGCTGTCGAGTTCGTGAAGTCGCGCTATGACGTCAAGCAGCTTATTCGCTGGATCTGCAATTCTGAGGCATACAACCTCACCAGCCAAGCGGCCAAGACCAACGAAGAGAAGGACAATCCCGCGGCCGGCACGGCGGCGCTCTTCACTCACATGTACCTGAAGTCGATGTCGGCGGAGCAGCTTTACGATTCGCTGCTCGTCGCGACGAACGCTCACAAGTCGGGCCGCTCCAGTTGGGAACAGGCGGAACAGAAGCGACAGCAATGGCTGCAGCAGTTCGTTCTGGCGTTCGGCACCGACGAGGGTGACGAATCGACGACGTTCAACGGCTCGATCCCGCAGGCCCTGATGATGATGAACGGCGAACTGATCAAGGACGCCATCAGTGCTCAGAAAGGAAGCTACCTGAACACGATCTTGGCGGAGTCGCCTCAGGACAAAGATCGTGTCCGCAAGTTGTTCTTGGCGACGCTCAGCCGCGTTCCCAGCGCCAAGGAATCTCAGGCGACTCAGGCGCTTGCGAGAGTTGCCCCGGATGTGAAGTTGGCGGCCTACCAAGACATGTTCTGGGCGCTTTTGAACTCGAATGAATTTATCTTCATCCACTAAGAAAGGTGAACTATGAACCTCGTACCCACCGGCATGAGTCGTCGACACTTCATGCAACACTTGGCGACCAGCGCCGCCACGATTCCCGCCTTGCAATTCATCAATCACCTGCACGCTCATGCAGACACGGTTCGCAAGAACCAAAAGGCCTGCATCCTGATGTGGATGGGCGGCGGTCCGCCGACGATCGATATTTGGGACTTGAAACCCGGTTCCAAGAACGGCGGCGAGTTCAAGCCGATCAGCACGAAGGGCGACTTACAGATCAGCGAGCACATGCCGAAGACTGCTCAGCAATTCGATGTACTCAACGTGGTGCGCTCGATGAGCACGCGCGAGGCTGATCACGGCCGTGGCCGTTACTTCATGCACACGGCGTTCATTCCGAATCCGACGGTGGTCCATCCGACTTTCGGCTCGGTTGTGAGTCACGAACTGGGCTCGAAGCGGAAAGAGCTGGAGATTCCGTCGTTCGTCTCCGTCAACGGTGATCCTGGTAGCCCCGGTTTCTTGGGGATGTCGAACGCGGCGTTCGTGGTCGATGGCAACGGCCGCATTCGCAACGCGGAGTCGGATGGCGTGGACTCGAACCGTCTGAATCAACGGTTGTCCATGCTGGGTGTCATTGAGGACAACTTCATTGCGTCCAAGCGTGGCGATGCTCCGCAGGCTCATAAGGATGTTTACAAAAAGGCGATCGACCTGATGACCTCGAAGCAGATGGAGGCTTTCAAGGTCGACAAAGAAGATAAGAAGATGATCGACCAGTACTGCGGCACCGGCACGATGATGCGTGGCGGTGATTTCGGTCGCGGTCTGTTGATGGCTCGACGCCTGGTCGAAGCGGGCGTGCCGTTCGTGGAAGTCGGAATGGGTGGCTGGGATTTGCACAACAACGTGTTCAACACGCTGAAGGACCGCAACCTGCCGTCGATGGACACGGCGATTGCGGCCTTGGTCAGCGATCTGAAAGATCGTGGGATGATCAAGGACGTCGTCGTCGTGTGGATGGGTGAATTCGGTCGCACGCCGCGCATCAATCAAGACGTTGGTCGCGATCACTGGGCGGCCAGTTGGTCCGTGATGATCGGCGGTGGCGGACTCAAGGGTGGCTTGGCCGTCGGCGCGACGGATGAAGATGGAGTCACCTGCACGACGAAGCCGTACCTGCCGGGAAACATTTGGGCGACCGCGTGTCATGCCCTCGGCATTCCGACAACGACCGTTCACACCTCAAAGCGTGGCCGGCCGATGAAACTTGCCGACGGTGCCGCTCCGATCGCCGAACTGATCAGCTAACGAAGACTTTTCAATCGGATGCGAAACGGAGGCCGGTCTGCACGATCGATGCCTCCGTTTTCTTATCGGCGGGCATCATCCCGCAAATGGTTTCGATAGGTGGGCTTGGCCCACGACGACCAACATGGTTGATCATTCGTCGGACGAACCAATGGCGGAAGATGCCAGCTCGTTGGAGCGGGTGCCGTCCGCGGAGTTTGTGCAGCTCTTCACGAAATCCCAGCGCCGGTTGTTTTTGTTCATTCTGGCTCAAGTGCCGAACCCGACCGATGCCGAAGAAATCCTGCAAGACACGAATGTCATCATCTGGAGCAAGTTTTCACAGTTTCAACCAGGGACGAACTTCTTCGCTTGGACGGGAAAGATTGCCAGCTACGAGATTCTGAAATTCCGCGTACGACAACAACAGGGGCGACTGAAATTCAGCGATGAATTCTTGGTCAACGTGGCTGAAGCGGCAATCGAAGTCAGCGAAGAACTCGAACGCCGTCGTGAAGCGCTAGTGGAATGCCTTCGTAAGTTAAGAAGAGACGACCGCGAGCTGATCCAGCAACGATACGCTCCCGGCGAGAATGGTTTGAAAGTGGCTGAACGGCTGGGCCGACCGACGAATTCGGTCTATCAGTCAATCGGCCGAATTCGAAAGAGCCTGTTTGACTGCGTGACGCGCCGGCTGACCGCAGACGTGCGAACCACATGACGCCGCAAGACAAGACATCACAGCCCGAATTCTTCGAGTGGCTCGAAGCTTTGTGCGAGGACCGGCTCACGCCGGAAGACGCGCGAAGATTGGAGCAGCTTGTTCTGCGCGACGCCGCGGCCCGGCGAACGTATCTGGCGTACCTCGATCTGCACGGCACGTTGTACTGGAACGCGGCCTACGACGGAGACGTCGCCGGTAATGTCGCGGCTCAAGCGAGCCAAACCACGATTTCCTCGCCGGCTGGCTCGGCGGAACCGATATCGAAGAGACAAACGCTGTTTGGCTGGCGCGTGGCGGCTGCGGTTGTCGTCGCAATCGCGGTTCTGTCGTTCTTGACCGGACGTTGGTTCACTCCGTCGGATCGGACTCAATTGACGAACACGGAACGCAGCGAACCTGCTGATCCGAACCGGGACGACCCTGTTGTCCGCCATGAACAGCCGCGTATCGTTCAGCATGAGAAAGTCACACCATCGAATCCCGCCAGTGAACGCATGTTTGTGAATCAGCCGGTGAAGATCGCTGGTGGCAATACTATGTCTGCCGAATCCGCGCCAAATAAGAATGTAGCCACGAGCGTTCCCACGGCCCAACACGACACGCCACAAAACTCGAAGGACGACATTCGGTCGAACGACGGACGAACGACGACGGCTGCTGTCGCGAGCAAGTCCGCCTCCAACAACGTCTCAAGCGGCTCGGTCCAAACGGTCGTTACGGTGATCAACGAGCACTTGGCGGCGGGGTGGAAGCTGTACGGTGTCGAACCATCTCCGGCCGCGGACGATGCCGAGTGGCTGCGGCGAGTGTACCTCGATGTCGTTGGTCATATTCCGCCGGTTGACGTGGCCGAGCGTTTTCTGGCAGGCCGCGATCCGCAGAAGCGCGAAAGGCTGGTGGATTCGCTGCTGGACGATCCGGCCTATGTTCGCAATTGGAGCGCTGTCTGGACCAACTTGCTGGTCGGACGATCCGACTCGCGCGACATCAATCGCTCGGCTTTGAAGAAATTCCTGCGTGAGAGCTTTGCTCGCAACCGGCCGTGGAACGAAATGGTTGCCGAGTTCATTTCGGCCGAAGGGAACGTCGAAGAAAACGGCGCGACGAATTTCCTGCTCGCTCATTTGAATAACTCGGCGATGCCAGCCACGGCGATCACTTCACGCGTCTTCTTGGGACGTCAGATCGCTTGCACGCAGTGTCACGACCACCCGTTCAACGATTGGAAGCAGGAGAGCTTTTGGGCCTTCAATAGTTTTTTCCAACAGACCGCCGTTGTTCGGTCGGAGCATCGAGACGCACGAACCGGAATCATGCGCCCGCAGGTGTCCGGGTTGGAAACGAAGGCGGTGGGGGGCGAGACGACCTTTGAGACTCGTCGCGGTTTGATGCAAGCCACTGTTCCGCGCTTCGAGGGAGTGGCCGTCAGCACGGACGCCAACACAAACCGCCGGCATGAACTCGCCAAGCTAATGACCTCCGGTGACAAGCCGCTCATCGCGGAAGCCCTCGTCAATCGGATGTGGGACCATTTCTTTGGCTGCGGTTTTACTCGCCCGGTCGATGACATGGGGCCGCATAGTCCGGTCAGTCATCCCGAGTTGTTGGAACATTTGTCGCGCGAGTTCGTCGCCAGCGGTTATGACACCAAACAACTCATTCGCTGGATTTGTCTCAGCGACGCGTATCAACGAACCAGCCGTTTCGGCAAATCGAACGAACAGGACGACCCAGCCTCAGGGACGTCACCGCTGTTCAGTCGCGTGTACATCAAAGCGATGACTGCCGAACAGTTGTACGATTCATTGCTGTTGGCGACCGGAGCCGACAAGACGCCGCTCGAATCGGGTGATCACGAGCGCCGACGTCACGAATGGTTGCAGCAGTTTGTGCATGCATTTCAAACGGACGAAAACGACGAATCGGTGACGTTCGAGAGCAGCATCACACAGGCCTTGCTGATGATGAACAGCGAGTTGACTCAGCACGCGCTGAGTCTAGATCGCGGAACGTTTCTCGAAAAATTGATCCACGACCGCGATGCGGAGACCGAGAAGATCAAGCGGCTCTGCCTGGCCACGCTCACCCGCTTCCCCTCGCCAAAAGAGCAGCAGGCGATCCGCAAACTGGTCCACGAGGGAGCGATCGCTTCCGCCCGTTCCGCGGCTGGCTGGCAAGACGCGCTCTGGGCCTATCTGAACTCCAGCGAGTTCATCTTGGTGCATTAGGTTGTGTTGGGAAGGGACGGCTTTCCGCTCGCGAATGATCGAACTGGGACGATGCTGCAAGTGCCACCGTTCGGAATTGGTGCATCACCAGCGGCTGATTCTGCGGAGACGCCATCATTCTGCTCTAGTTCGTGGGTAGCCGAATGATGGAGGGCAGAATGACGACGAGCATCAAAGACGTTCGAACAGGGCGGCCACTGCGTTTCCGCCACCTAGACAGAGTGCGGCCAGGCCGAGTCGTTGTTGTCGTTCGCGCAGGGCGTGGATCAACGTTGCCGAAACGCGAGCACCGCTGGCACCCAGCGGATGCCCCAGCGCGATCGCCCCACCATTCACGTTGGTCTTATCCGGCGAAAGGTCCAGACGTTGGAGGCATGCCAGCATTTGAGCCGCGAAGGCTTCGTTGATTTCGACAAGGTCGACAGAGTCGAGCGAAACACCGGCGCGGCTGAGCACCTTGCGAATGGCCGCAACTGGCGCGATGAACAGGTCGCCGGGTTCGGTACCCGATGTCGCGCTGGCCACAACTCTGGCGAGTGGTGTCAGACCGCGTGTCTTCGCGAATTGCTCCGAGGCAACGACCACTGCGGCCGCGCCATCACTGATCATCGACGAATTGCCAGCCGTCACCGTGCCGTCGTCCGTGAAGACCGGACGAAGACTGGATAGCCTCGCAAGAGTCGTGTCGACTCGCGGGCCTTCGTCGCGGGTGACGTCCTGGTGTCCCGCGCGCGTGCGGACTGTGACAGAAACGATTTCGTTATTGAACGCGCCGTGCTCATGAGCGGCCGCGGCCCGACGATGACTTTCGCAAGCGTAGCGGTCCTGAGCATCGCGAGTGATGCCGTCGGATTTGGCCAAGGCTTCCGCGATCTGTCCCATCGAGCGACTGCTGAAGGGACAGAGCAATCCATCCGTGAGCATGGCATCGGCCAATGTTCGGTCGCCGAACATCGGACCTTCGCGCGACAACAGGTATGGGGCACGGCTCATCGACTCCATCCCTCCGGCCACGACGACGTCGGCATCGCCCGACCGAATCGCCTGCGCGGCGAACATGATGGCTTTGAGACCCGACCCGCAGACCTTGTTGATCGTCACGGCCGCGACATTCGGCGGCAGACCCGCCTTCAAGGCCGCTTGGCGCGCCGGAGCTTGACCGACTCCCGCGGCGAGAACGTTACCGAAGATAACTTCGTCCACTTGATCGGTGGCCACACCAGCTCGTTCAAGGGACGCTCGAATCGCCACCGCGCCGAGTTCTGGTGCAGAGAGCGCGGAGAGCCCGCCATGAAACTTGCCGATGGGCGTACGGCAGGCCGCCAGGATCACGGCGTCATGCATGTTTCTTCTCTCCAAGTTCGGCAAGGAAGCCCAGTCACTTTCGTGCCGTGACAGGTCGACGGCTTGCAGCGACGTCGCGGCTTTGCGACGCTGTGATTCTAAGTAATCGCTTCAATGAGCGCGGATGTCGATTAGCCCCTCGACGAAAGTTTTCTCCCAGTTTCGTACACTCCCAGGCGATTGATTCGAGAAATACTTTCGCCGAATCGGAGGACCACTCCATGACAATGGCAGCTCCTTGGGTTGAAGGTCTCACGATTGGCCAGGTGTTGCAGCGAACGGCTGAACGCTTTGGCTCGCAGGATGCGCTGGTTTTTCCTCAAGCCCAAGTGCGACTCACGTGGACGGAGTTTGATCAAGCCGTGAACAGAGTCGCTCGTGGTTTGCTCGCGCTGGGCTTTCAGCGCGGAGATCATTTCGGCGTCTGGTCGACGAACTGGCCGGAATGGGTGACGCTGCAATTCGCGACAGCCCGGATCGGCGTCGTTTTAGTGACGATCAATCCCGCGTATCGCCCCGCGGAACTAGAGTTCGCGCTGGCTCAATCGGACGTCCGGGGGTTGGCGTTGATTGAGGAGTTTCGCGCGTCGCGCTACTTTCAGATGCTGGAGGAAGTTTGCCCGGAAGTGAAGTCCTTGCCGCCTGGGCAGCTCCACAGCGACCGATTCCCGCGGCTGAAGTGGATCATTCGCCTACGCGGGTCCGAGCATCCGGGGATGCTGGCGTGGTCGGATCTCGAACGAGCAGGCGAACAGATTCCGCGCAGCGCTTTGGCCGAACGCGAACGACAACTCGATCCCGGCGATCCCATCAACCTGCAATACACTTCGGGGACCACGGGACGACCGAAGGGCGCGCTGCTCACGCATCGGAACTTGCTGCTGAACGCATTCTACGTGGGTGATTGTCAGCGTCTCGGCGCGAGCGACCGTCTGTGCATTCCGGTGCCGCTGTATCACTGCTTCGGCTGCGTGTTGGGAACGATGTGTGCCGCCATTTACGGAGCCGCAATGATCTTTCCGCATGAAAGCTACACGCCGGAGTCGACGCTCGAAGCCATCGAGTCCGAGCATTGCACGGCGGTTTATGGCGTTCCCACCATGTTCATCGCCGAACTGCAACATCCGACGTTCCCGCAGCGGAACACTTTGTCGTTGCGAACCGGCATCATGGCGGGCAGTCCCTGTCCGCTCGAATTGATGAAGCGCGTCGAGAAGGAGATGGGAGCGCGCGAGATCACGATCGCGTACGGCGAAACGGAAGCGTCGCCGCTGATCACGATGACTCGCACCGACGACCCGATCGAAAAGCGAGTCGGCACGGTCGGTCGAGCGATTCCGGATGTCGAAGTGAAGATCATTGATCCGGAATCGGGCGAGACACTGCCGGACGGCGTCTCCGGAGAACTTTGCACGCGCGGCCACAACGTGATGCTGGGCTACTACAACATGCCCGACCGAACCGCCGAGGCGATCGACGCCGACGGTTGGCTGCACACGGGAGATTTCGCGCTGCGTCAGCCCGACGGCTATTTCCGCATCACGGGACGTTTGAAGGACATGATCATTCGCGGCGGCGAGAACATCGCGCCGCGCGAGATCGAGGAACTTCTTTATCAGCTCCCGTCCGTAGAGGATGTGCAGGTGGTTGGCGTTCCGGACCGGAAGTTTGGTGAAGAAATCCTGGCTTGGATCAAGCTCCGGCAGGGTCAAACGCTCGACGCCAGCCAAGTTCGCGAGTATTGCCACTCGCGATTGGCTCACTTCAAAACGCCGCGGTACGTGAAGTTTGTTGACAGCTTTCCCACGACGGTCACGGGAAAGATTCAGAAGTTCAAGATCCGTGAGCAAGCGATACGCGAACTGGGCCTCGAAGACGCCGCGCGAATTGAAACCGCTTAAAGTTCGTGCCCGGTCCCCTCTCCCCCGCATCGGGGGAGAGGGAGTTGGATTCCGGCCATCGGCCAAGTTAGGGTGAGAGGTCTCCAAAGTCTGTCGTCGATCGCAGAAGGAATCATGAAGATCAACCAACAATCGTTTGTCGTTTTCGGTGGCAGTTCGGGCTTGGGAGCCGCGTGCGTACGGCGCTTGTCGGCATCGGGAGCTTGCGGTGTCATCGCTGATCTTCGACCACCGAGTGAGTCGCTGCCACCGGACCTGGCCGCTCGGCTTGTGTTTCACTCGGCAGACGTAACCAGTGAAAACTCCGTTCGAGACGCGCTGGCGACGGCTCAAGAGCGCTTTGGTCCGGTGCGCGGCGTCGTGATCTGCGCAGGGATCATTCACGGCGAGCGAATCGTGGGGGCTACTGGCCCTGGTGATCTCGCGTCCTTCCGGCGTGTCATCGAGGTCAACCTGATCGGTACGTTCAACGTGTTGCGGCTGGCGGCGGAGACGATGCGCAGCAATCCACCCACCGCAGACGGCGAGCGTGGCGTGATCATCACCACCTCATCCATCGCAGCGACCGAAGGTCAGATCGGACAAGCGGCGTACGCGGCGTCGAAAGGAGGCGTGGCGTCGCTCACGCTTCCTGCGGCGCGAGAGTTAGGACGCTTCGGCATTCGCGTGGTGTGCATCGCGCCGGGGGTGTTCGACACACCGATGATGCAACAGGTGCCGGAGACGCTGCGCGAATCACTCGAGTCGCAGATTCCGTTCCCGTGCCGTTTCGGCCATCCCGACGAATACGCCGCGCTGGTCCAGCACATCGTCGAGAATCCGATGCTCAACGGCACTGTGATCCGGCTCGACGGCGGCATGCGCATGGCAGCGCGCTGACGATAGGGAGACCTGGCAACGTCTATTTGGTCAACGATGGAGTGGCGTTCGTGCTATCCGCTTCGTCCTAACCCAACCTGCCACGCTCCAATTCACGCTGAACCAGCACACTCATATCACCGGGCTCGGTTCTTCCGTCGTCACGGTATCCGCCAGCGTGTCCGGCGGGGTAAATTGAAATCGGCGGCATTGGCGGAAGAATTCGAGCGGGTTGTCGTACACGATTTTCTTGATCTTCGAGTCGGGGTGGCCGCGTTTACGGAGTTCTTGGATGAAGTCGGGGACGGCGATGGGGTTGGACGGCCCCCAGTCGCCGGCGGAGTTCACCATGATTCGGTCGTCGCCGTAGGCTTCGATGATGTCGGCAGCTCGCGACGGCGTGCATTTCGTGATCGGGTACAGCGTCATCGCGCACCAAAAGCCCTCTTCCTTCGCCAGTCCGACGGTGTGCTCCTCAACGTGGTCGATCAGCACCCGCTCCGGCTGAACGCGGCGGTCGGCGAGCAGCATGTCGATGATCATCCGCGTCCCTTTCAGCTTGTCTTGCAGGTGCGGCGTGTGAATCAGAATCAGCTCGTCGAGCTGCATCGCCAACTCGACGTGCTCTTGGAAGATGATCGACTCATTCTTCGTATTCTTGTTCAGCCCGATCTCGCCGATTCCGAGCACTCCCGGTTTGTTGATGAACTCCGGGATCATCTGGATGACCTCACGTGAGAGTTCGACGTTCTCGGCTTCTTTGGCGTTGATGCAGAGCCACGTGTAATGCTGGATGCCGGACCAACCAGCTCGCTTCTGCTCGAATTCGGTGATCTGCCGGAAGTAGTCGCGGAAGCCGTCCACGCTACCGCGATCGAAGCCGGCCCAGAAGGCTGGCTCGCTGACCGCCACGCAGCCCATCCGAGCAATCCGCTCGTAGTCGTCGGTCACGCGGGAAACCATGTGGATGTGTGGGTCGATGTAGTACATGGCGGGGTCCATTTTTGATTTTTGATTTCACAACTGTCCGGCTATAAGTCGAATAGAGTCAACTGAGTATGGCAATCACTTTCCAAATCCTGTTCTTTTTTGATCGAAAGAGCCTCAGAAAGCGGGGTTTTCTCGAACAAAGTCAGACTCAGGATTTGCAGAATTTCG
>CAZPUJ010000366.1:0-3929 GCA_964589725.1 uncultured Planctomycetaceae bacterium | reverse complement strand
CGCGGGGTCCAGCGTTTCCGGCCGGTTACTCGCGGCCATCACGATCACACTTTGATCGGAACTGAACCCATCCATCTCGACCAGCAGCGCATTCAGCGTTTGATCGCGCTCGTCATGTCCGCCGGGCATGCCGCTGCCGCGCACCTTGCCGATCGCGTCCAGCTCGTCGATGAAGATGATGCTGGGCGAGCGAGCGCCCGCTTGCTGGAACATGTCGCGCACGCGAGCGGCCCCGACGCCCACGAACATCTCGACGAAATCTGAACCCGAGAGACTGAAGAACGGCACGCCCGCCTCGCCGGCGACCGCTTTCGCGAGCAGCGTCTTGCCGGTGCCCGGCGGCCCGACCAGCAACACTCCGCGAGGTATTCGTCCGCCGAGAGCTTGATACTTTTGCGGCGTCCTCAGGAACTCGACGACTTCTTTGAGTTCTTCGACGGCCTCGTCGATGCCGGCGACGTCGGCGAACGTGATCTTCACGTCTTCCTGCGCGAACAACTTGCCGCGGCTGCGGCTGAACGACATCGCGGCCCCCGGCCCACCGATCCGCCGCAGCAACATCAACAAGAAGACGAACAGCAAAACGAGAAACGAAGTGTAGATGAACAACTCGGTCCACGGCGACGCCGGACTGCCGAGACCAAACTTGATTCCATTGTCCTCCAGCAGTTTGCTGAGTTTCGCTTGGTCGACTTCCCATATCTTTTCGACGGGCACTTGGTAGTAATTGGTTTCGCTCGGCGCATCGCCGTTCGGCTTCTTGTCATGATCCTGAAACGTGACGTAGCCGTGGCTGATCCGCAATTCATAGATGTTGTCTTTGGTTAATGTGGTCCCGTTGATTGTCTTTCCCGACTTCAGAATTTCGACAAAGTCACTGTAGGTCAGCTCCTTCCGCGTGTGCTGTCGGCCAAACCAGGACATCGCCAGCGCGGCCAATACCAGTCCCAGCATGAGATACCAAAACCGATTGCCCGTTGGCGGAACCTTCTCAGGTCGTCGCGGCAATGGGGGTGGCTTCGATCCCGAGGGCGGAGGAGATGAATGATCGGAATTCGACATGGTTGCAGCAGCTTCGCCGGACGGCTGGGAAGGAATCCACTTTCACGGGCGGAATGTATGGCTCTTTACGGAATGTGGTCAACCGCGACTACCGACGAACGCAGATACTGTGCGAACGTCGCCTTGGCTGTGAGAGAAAACCCCACCAGCTAGAATCCGTCGCGACGAGGAACCGACGGAGGATGCACCGCCGTGGCGCGAGAGAACACACAAGCCTGGCATTGTCTGCTGGGAGTCACACTCTGGCTCGCGGGGTGTGCCGCGCGCGACGAGCCATCCGCGACGAAGGTCGACTTTCACCGAGATGTGGCCCCGATCTTTCAAGCTCGGTGCGAGAGCTGCCACGGAGCGACGCGGCAGCAAGGAGGGCTACGGCTGGATGAGCGAACATTCGCACGACGCGGCGGGCTTTCCGGGAAGCCGCTTAACGCGCCGGCCGCCGAAAACGAACTGCTGCGACGCATCCGCAGCGACGATTCGACGGTGCTGATGCCAAGAGAAGGAGGACGGCTGACGGACCGAGACATCGAGATCATTCGCCAGTGGATCGAAGCCGGCACTCCGTGGCCTGAGACAGCTCCGCTGGCAGGCTCGCGGGAATTCGTCGCCAGATACGGGACGGACTTGGAGAAGCGGCTGTCGGTCGCGGGGAGCGAGGTCAAAATCTTCGTGTTGCTGGCGTTCGCGGTGTTGATGGGTGCGGCGGAACGCATTCGCCGAACATCAGCGGACGACAAGCATTGGTCGAGCGGCACGCGGCACATTGTTTTGCGGTTCAGTCGGGGAGTCACAGCGGCGGGGTTTCTGGCCGGTGTGTTGTCGGTCGTGGTGTGGGATTTGGTCGAATTCGGGATGCGTCAGTCGACGGAGTTGGCGAGCACCGAAGACCGGTTGCGAGCCGCCGTCGCGACCGGCGAATTTCCGCCGTTCGCGCTCGCCGATTCCGCGCCGATGCCGTTGCGGCCGAAGAATACTCCGCAACTTGGTGGCGTATATTATCGCGGCAACGATGAAAGACACGAGCGGTTGTTCAACGGCGGCTATTACCGCACGGCGACGATGCGGTTGTCTTTGATCGACGAACAAGAACGTCCGGTGAACCTCGGCCAAGCGCTGCCGGGAGCGCAACTGTTCCTCGACTTCGAAATCGAACGCGCTCCCCAAGCGACCCTCGCGCTCTTTACGGACCAGTTAATGGGCGAAGTGCTACTGTCGCGTCGCACCTCCGAGCGGAAGGAACCGTTTCCGGCGGATGAGCCGGCCGCGGTGAAACCGGTCGCGGTGAATGATCGTTGGGTCGCGCGCTACCACGTTGGCGACTACGACGGCGAGCCAGACGCGGCGCTTGACGGAATCGTTTACGTCTACACCAGCGGAAAGCGTCACCACGAGTCGGTCAGCGGTACGAGGCACTACGGCATCGTGTACTCGCTCCGAATTCGCGAGCGAGTCTTGCAAGTCAACTCCGAACTCTGGATGGGGCCAATCTTCGTACCGTCCAACTTTCAGTACCCCGACCCATCCAGGATCACGCTGCCCGAATGGTTCGACGTGAATCCCATTCCGGAAATCATCGGCGAGCGATGCTCGCCGATTCAACACGAAATTGGCGCACAACGATGACAGACGCACTCCCGCGTACAACCAGCCGCGAATTGAAGTTTGATAACGGCACCGCCCTCGGAATCAGCAACCGCTGGCATCAAGGGCAATACTGTTCGATCCTGACACAGGCGGGGATCGTCGGCTGCGGTATCTATGACTTGAAGACGCCGGCAGAGTTCGGGCAGGCGATTGCGATCTGCAAAGGGACGCCGGCTCATCCGCTGACCGAACCGGAAGATCTGTTCGATTCCAAGATCGTCGGGTTGACTCCGAAGGCCGCATCGTTTGGCATTCAGCTCGGCATGACCGGCCGCCAAGCGGTCGAGTTGATGTTGCAGGCGTCGTGGCGCCTCGACGATTCCGAAACGACGAAGCCAAATTGACGCGCGACACATCTCAAACCCACTCCCCTGCCCCGCCAAGGAGTTCCTTTCATGTCCGATCCGATTCAAGTGAAGTCGCTCGACCACGTGACCCTCGTTGTGAAAGACCTCGACCGCTCGCGGCGATTTTATGTTGAAGGTCTCGGCATGCGTGAAACGCCGCGGCCGACGTTTCAATTCCCCGGCCTATGGTTCCAGGCGGGAGCCACTCAAATCCATCTGATCCTCGAACACGTTGGCACGCCACCGGCCGGAAATCCATTGCCGGAGCAATTCCTCACCTCGCGGTCGCATCACTTCGCGTTCCTCGTCGACGACGCTCAGGCCACGTACCTCCGTGCTCAAGAACTGGGGATGAAAATCGTTTCGTCCCCGAAACCTCGCCCGGACGGCTTCGTTCAGGTGTTCCTCAACGACCCAGACGGACATGTCGTTGAGCTATGTTCGCCCAAGTAGACGCAAGCAGCCGCGCTGGAGTTACCGCCCCGACGGTCTCTATACTCGCCAGCACGTTCGTCATCCATTCATCAGCCGACTGAGCACGAAACCTCGACATGTCCAACCAAATCAAACGCATGCTGTTGGGATCGATGGCCGCTTCCGGCATTGTGGCCGTGACGTCGCTCGTCGACATGATTCTTGAATTCCCGTACTCCGGTCAACGCGTTCTGGACGTTCTGTTTCTGATCAGCGCGGGCATCATCATCTACATGGCCTACGAGGCGTACAAAGAATCGACTTGAAGGAGTCGCCATGCGACGTCGCGTCTGGGTGGTGGGAGTCGCGGCTCTCGCACTTTTGCTCGGCGTTTGGTTACGGCTGACGTCGTTCGGCGAGGCGGAAGCGGTCCTCCTGACTTTTAAGCCGCCAGCGGCGAAT
>CAZPUJ010000365.1:0-3447 GCA_964589725.1 uncultured Planctomycetaceae bacterium | reverse complement strand
TCGTCGCTCGACCACTCTTCCAACTGCAACTGCCCGCGCCAGCGATTCACGTTCGCGAGCACATCGCCGCCTGCCACACTGACGGATATCTTCACGGACTTCGTTCCCTCGCTCGCCGCAAAAGCCGCGAGCTGAAATTGTCCAGGCGCCGTCGGCTGCCAGTTCTCCGGCAGCGTCCACATGGGCGGATTGTTTTTCGCAGCCGTTTCACCGCGAGTGCTCGTCGTGGCGGCATTCTCTTTCGTGCGAGCCGGCGGCAATGCGCCCGATTCACCGTCTGGTCGGCGGCCTTGAGCGAACGGCGCAAACGGAGCGCCGCCCATGCTTTTCCGTTTCATCCGGCCGACGAGATTGACCAACGTCACCTTCGTGCCGGCGGCGTCGAACTGTCGCACTTCGGACTGAGCAGATTGCTCGGCGGCGAAGACTTCTTCGCGCGTCTTGTCTTTGATTCCCAGCTCGCCGCACCAGCGATTGACGTTGGCCAGGACATAGTCGTCCGCAGTCGGTTTGTCCGCCGGCAATGGAATCACGGAACATTCCAGCACCTCGCCACCCGACTCGACCTTCAACGTGTTGAACCGGATGCCGTTGCCTTTCTCGGCCGACCAACCCGCAGGCAATGTCCATTCCGGCGGCGACTCGTCGATGGCGAACTTCAGCGACTTGATGAGCGCGAAGAAATTCTCCATCTGCTCGCCAACGGCTTCTCGCGGCCCGACCAGCTTGAAGAACCAAGCCATCTGTCCGTGCGGCACAAGCGCCGCCAACATGCGGTCTCGATCCGCGGGGCCAGAATCGGCCGCGTCGTCATCCGGCTGTTCGTTCATCATCACGGGCGAGGTGCGTTTCTCGACGAGCGGCAGCTTCTTGACCTTGTAGGTCGTAATCTGCTCACCGCGCTGACAACCGCAAACAACGGCCAAACACAGCGAGCAAAGCAACCATCCAAACATCGCTCGGCCGATTCGCCAGCGACTGGGCAGCAACGGAAAAAACCTCATGCCGTGACCTTGGTGCGAGGTGAATTTGCCAATGGCGGGTCGACAAAGGCGGGGAACGTCAGCGAAGCCGACGCTCGAAATCAGGTGGGACGCATTCGGTGCGAGATTATACGGCTCGCCAAACGCCAAAGTACAGAATGCCTTGCCGCGGCATGCCGTCTGCTCAGGAGCGATCAAGTTCCGGATTGAGCTGATGGGGTTTGGAACCGTACCAGGAAAACGCCGGATTGCAGCCGGGCGTTTGTAAAAACGTCCGCGCTGGCACTGTCGAAACTACAATTCAGGCAAGGAGGCCTGACATGCAGGGACTCGCTTGGTGCCTGTTGCTGTCGGTGCTCGGAGCCGCCGAACCCGAAGCGATCGTGCTGGAATTCACGGCTCCCAGCCGTTGTCCACCCTGCCAGCAGATCGCTCCGACGGTCGCGCGGCTGCAACGCGAGGGCTTACCGATACGAGCCATCGACATCGACTCAAATCCACGCGCCAGCTCGCAGCACCGCATCAATGCTGTGCCGACGTTCCTGCTGCTGATCGCCGGCCGCGAGGTCGATCGGATGGAAGGCAAGCCCTCCGAAAGCGAACTCCGCCGCATGTGCGAGCGTGCTCGCTTGGCCAATGCCGCCACGACCGTCGCCAAAAACGAACCCGAAGTGACTCCGGAAGTAAGGAAGGATGAACCGAAAGAACCGATCATCCGCGCGAAGCACGACGACCATTCGGCCACGTTGCCGCCGGCCAACAGCACTGACCCACTGCATCTGTGCGTGCGAATTCGCGTGAAAGATTCGCTCGGTGTGAATTTCGGCACGGGCACGATCATCGACAGCCGCGAAGGCCGCACGATCATCCTCACGTGCGGTCACATCTTTCGGAAACTGGATGATCGCTCAGTCATCGAAGCCGATGTCTTCGGCGGTTCGCGGCCGGAGACATTCGTCGGACGTGTGTTGCGATACGACTTGGAGGCCGATGTCGGATTGATGGCAATCCCGACGAACCGTCCGTTGCCGACCGCGATCGTCTCCGGCCTGTCCACCGCAAGCACAATCGGGCAGCATGTCTTCAGCGTCGGATGCAGCGGTGGAGAGGTTCCCTCCAAGTTGCAGCATCGAGTCACCGCGTTCAACCGCTACCTCGGCCCGGACAATGTCGAATGCACCGGCATGCCGATCCAAGGCCGCTCCGGCGGCGGGCTGTTCGACACGCAGGGCCGTTTAGTCGGGGTGTGCATCGCGGCCGATCAACGCGATCAACGCGGACTGTACGCCGGGCTGAAGCCGATCCACGCGTTGCTCGAGCAAGTGCAACTCGCTCACTTGTACCCGAAGGCGGAACCGCGTCCTCAGTCAAACTTGCTCGCCGGTGATGATGTGCCAATCTCTGAGCCCACGAAGAAGTTCGCAGCAGCGTCGGCGAACGAACCTCCATTCGACAAAGACCTCACGACAACACCCGTTGGAATTGCTAACGGAACCGACGTCACCGTATCACCGTTTGCCCTGATGCAATCGACCGACGAATCGCGGCCGACAACTCGTGACCCTGCGCTGGGCGCGGTCGACGGATCGACGGCACCGCCGATCGTCAACTCGACCGAACTCCGGTCCGCGTTGGACGAAGCGGGCGAAGCGGAAGTCGTCTGCATTATCCGCCCGCTGAAAAACGCGCGAGCCTCCAGCCGCGTCGTGATCATCAACTGCGCTAGTACCAAGTTCCTTTCGCAACTGACTGGTGAGTTGGAACAACAAGCAAAACCGACATCCGCGGTCGTGCGACAAGCGAAGTACGCGGCGACGGTGACTCTTGTGCCGCGGCCATATCGCAGAGCGAAATAGGCTTGTTGTCAGTTGCTAATGACTTGTGCCACTAACAACCAGCAACTGCCCCAGCTCCCCTTGACCCACTTTTCCTCCCCGACTTATCGTTCGCGCGCGAGCCAAGTAACACGTTGCGAAAGGAATCGCCGATGTCCGAGCTCACGCCTGCCACCCTTCCCTTGATCGAGCCGGTTCCGTTCATTTCGCTCGTGGCCCAGCATCAAACGATCGCGGGCGAGGTCACGGCCGCAGTCATGCAAGTGCTCACCGAGCAGAAGTTCATACTCGGCGAAGAGGTCAGCGAACTGGAAACGACGATCGCGAATTATTGCGACTCGCGCGAAGCAATCGGTTGTGCGTCGGGCACCGACGCACTGATCCTCGCGTTGATGGCACTCGAAATCGGTCCGGGCGACGAAGTGATCACGAGCCCGTTCACATTCTTCGCAAGCGCCAGCTCGATTTGTCGAGTCGGCGCGAAGCCGGTATTCGTGGACATTGATCCGTTGACATTCAATCTCAATCCGGAGGCCGTGTCGGCGGCGATCACGTCGCACACGAAGGCCATCATGCCGGTGCATCTGTTCGGCCAGTGCGCCGACATGGAACCACTCTGGCGAATCGCC
>CAZPUJ010000364.1:0-3162 GCA_964589725.1 uncultured Planctomycetaceae bacterium | reverse complement strand
TACGACACCAAAATCAAAGTCAGCGACGCAGAACTAGCCTCGCTCCAACTGACACGCCAGGACTTCCACGGCGAATGGAACTACACTATCTCGCCGCGGAAATAAGCAACAGACTGTTCAAGTTATTTTTTCGCGAGCCCTAAGTTCGAATGCGACGGTTGTGGAGCGTGTTGCAAGGGCCATCTCCTGATCGAATGCGATGAGTTAGACGTGCTCCGCGAACCACGGTTGATCGAGGCAGACCGGCATCATGCCGGCAAGAGCGTCGATCAAATGGTGGAGGAGATCACCGAGGATTGCATGGCCGTACTTCTCAATTGCGGTCAGCGGTGCCAATTCCTTGGCGAAGACAACCGCTGCGGAATCTACCCGACGCGGCCGAACTGTTGCGTCGGGATGCAGGCCGGAGACGATCAATGCCAATTTAGCCGCAGAGTTGAAGATCTGCCGCCGCTTCAGCCCGTTGGCTAGAAACCAACACCACGGCGATCACTCGCCGATTCGAGTTCGGACCACGTTCCACTCCTCAAATGAAAGGGACTCCGGCTGTCGGCCTGCGAAGGCTCCGCCGAACATCGCGCTCGACCAAGCGAGCCGCACAGTCACGCCTTCGCATTGATTGAGTCGCCAGAGAAGTTCTTTGAATCCCTCCTCGCCTTCGGCATCGTTGTCCGGCATCAAGACGACGCGGCCGGCGGCCAATCGTTTGGCAAAGCGAGCGATCTTTTCGACTTGCTCTTCAGTGGTCTTGTTCGAGCACAGTCCAACGGCCGCGACGCCCAGCGTATCGAGCTTGATGATGTCATTCGGTCCTTCCGCAACCACCAATCCAATGCTCGCCAGCGACTCGCGGACATGCGGTTCCTGAAGCCGAGCCGATCCGTTCTGGCCGTACAGTTCCAAGCCCCGATGAAAGTCCTTCACGAAGCGGTGTTTCATCGGCCGCTTGTCATCGAGCCGTCCCGCTCGATCCCATTCGAGCCAATGCTGTTCAAACTGCGGATCGCGGCCGAAGTACGAGAGGATGTCATCCTGTTCGTTGCTGTATCCGTAGACGACTCGGCCACGCAGCAAGCTGGACGCGCTGTTCGGCAGATAGCCCATGCGCCACTTTCGGCAGACGTCCGGTGTGAGAAACGGCCGCGAGCGGAAATAGGCCGCAGCCGCCGGTGACATCTCGGCAACGTCAACGACGAGTTGCTCGTGCAATGTCACGAGCGTGCGAGCACGTTCGTTCTCGGAATCCTTCAGCGGAATGTTGCGACGTGCTGGGTCCGATTTCTGTGGTTCCAAAGCCACGGGCGCGGGAGCAGCGACGGTCGGCATTGGCTGTCCTGACATCACGCTATCAATCTTGCCTGCAATCTCTTGAAGGATACGAGCCGCCTCTTTGAACTCGTCGCCGCGCAGCTTGCCGCTCATTGGTGGGCGATGATGTTTGAAGCCGTGAATCAGTGTCAACAAGTTGCCGCGTGTGCCGGTGACGTGGCAGTAGATTGGATTCTGCGGCTCGTCGAGGTTGATCGTGAGTGCCCCATAGGAGCTTTCGCCTTTCCCACGTTCTGCGAACACCGACGGAATGCGGACCTCACCCGAACCTTCGGCCGGGAACGGCACGCCGAAGAAGGCCGCCACTTGGTGCGGCGTGACCTTCGCGATCAACTCATCGACTTGTACGTAACCATGTCTTGTGGGAGGCATCAAGTCGAAGGGGAAGCGAAAAGAGGAGGGGCAAGGTACTCTGACTCACACGACATGGCAAATTCATCTCTCCGCTGCGTGATCACGCCTCGCGACCTGGAAGTGTTCGCGGCTCTCGACCGCAGCCCGCTCACCGCGCAGCAACTGTTGAAGCTGAGCCACTCTTTCTGCCTGCCCTTCACGACCGAACGTCGCGTGCGCGAGCGGCTGCAACAACTTGAGCGGCAGCACTGGTTGACCTCGTGGCTCTACGCCACGGCCAGTCGCGGCGGCTCGCCGAGCTACTGGAAGCTAACCCGCGACGGCTACCGTGTGCTGCATGGCACGGACGCCGTCTTGCCGAAGCGGCGCTACTTCGAGGAAATCGCGATCGGCCATCACCATCACACGAAATGTCTCGCCGACTTTCTCGTGCAGACATTCGTCGACGCTCACCGGCTTGGCATCAAGGTGCGATACTTCGCTCGCGAGAATTCCGTCCGCATGGAAGCTGCAGGTTCAGTGCTCTATCCCGACTGCGCCTTCCAACTATTCACTCCCAGCGACCGAGCCTTCAACTTCGTCGTCGAACTCGACAACGGCACCGAACGCATCCGATCGCCGCAAGACGTCGAATCCATCGAACGGAAAATCCGAGGCTACGACCTGCACCAATCTTCAACACCGTCGTTCGATCACGGCCGCTTCGTCGTGCTGTTCGTGACGACCCGCTCGCCAGATCGGCTGACCCACATCCTGCAAGCTGCGTCTCGCATCATGCGGAATCCACGACGAACGCTGTTTCTCGGAGTAACGCTTTCAGACTTTCTTAATCACAACGCACCCCTGACCGCGCCGCTCTTCCTGTCGCCTACCGACCGCCAGCAATCGTTGGTCCCCGAAGACTCAGCGTGCAGGCGAGCGTCAACTCCCGGACAACTCACAAGCGCGCCGCATCATTCTGAGCATCACGGACATCAACTCACGAAATTGAGCCAGACTCCTACGCCATCACTGATCGCCGCGTGACGGTACAACACGAATCGTGCTACGCTCAATGTCCTGTCGAATGACCGACGATCAGTTGTGTGGAGCCGGTGAAAGCACCGCTCCTTCCACTGGTCACCACACGTCCCCGGAATTTGTTCGCGAGATCACGTCCCCCGGCGCTTGTGGTGAGCACCGCAGGACACTCCGGGTGTTTCGGGCCAAAATCCCGATTCGTCCGCCAGTGGAAACATCACGCCCCGCACGGTCACGGCGGGCCCGCCCCGGCGAGGATTCACGGCACGACTCAATGGGGCGGGAAGAATTTCCCTTTTCGAGCAAGTTTGTGACATGGGGCAGGTGACAGAACCTTTAGGTCAGTGAAACGTTGCGTGCTTGGCAAGTGACACGACCTTTAGGTCGGGGTTGTTGGTTATTCGGTGAATCGTTTTTGAGGGAACTTGTAGGCGACGGTTTTGAGCAGCGGTTGGTCGT
>CAZPUJ010000363.1:0-19126 GCA_964589725.1 uncultured Planctomycetaceae bacterium | reverse complement strand
CCCGGCCGTGAGGTAATCTTTGAGCAAGAAGCTTGCATGCCCGTGCAAGTACACCACGAGCGGCCGGTATTTGCTTTTCTGCATTGTCTCGGCGGTGAGCAGCGGCGTGAGCAGATCGCTGGCCTCTTTGGCCTTGTCCAGCCGGATCAACATTTCCGCCTGATCGCAACGTGCTCGATTGGTCCATTCGATGTCTTGAGCCAACGCCTCGGCAGCCGGTGGCGGAGTTGCTTTCGCTCGCGCCGCGAACGCTGTCACCGCTTCGCCAAAACGCTGAGCCGCCTGAGCGAATTGTTGGTTCGCAGTGGTGCGATGCTGGGCAGCTTCGTTGGGCTTCGCGACGGCCAGAACCAGCGACTCATGTCCCAGTCCGCGGTGAGCCAAGCCCAAGTAGTACAACGCCAGCGCCCGATCCGTGAACTCTGGCACTCCGACGACTGGGGAGAGCGATTCAATGGCCGCTTTGAAGTCCTTCTGCGGGGCCTCCAGCAGGCACAACGCCAAACCGTATCGTGCCAGCGTGACGTCCTTCTGGTTCGCGAACGTCTTCAGGTATTCGCGATAACGCTCGCTGGCGAACGCGAATTGCTTTTCGTTGTAGGCCTTGTTCGCCGCGTTGATGATCTGCGCCGCCAATTCCTCCGGCTTGAGCGTCGTGTTCTGCGCCGGGCAGGGAGTCTCGCGAAATGCCACTCCGATCAACGTGAGTCCCAAGACAAATGCTGTTCGACAACCGCGTGCAGACAAAGCCGATCGAATGCAGCGCATCACAAGCCTCCGAGGTTGATGATCCTGGCGTTGGACACTCGGTGAGCGGTGTTGGCCACGGCTCCCGACCATTCAAACACGGCTGACGTAAACGGAGGGCAGTATGCGAAGACCCGAATCGCGAAGTCAACAACCGGCCCTTGATTGCCGCGGGTTGATCGACGAACGAGGCAGGGTTATATGTAGCGGCGATGTTGAATCACGAGAACGATCACGATGTCCGACCTCTGTTCTGCAAACGGTGGAAATCTTGCCGTGGCGAGAAGAATTTCTGTTTGATGATGTAACCCGAAGCGTCAGCGAGGGCGAGTGCTCAGCCGGCTTGGTTGACGGCGAAGCGTTTTGGAGCGTTCGCCCTCGCTAACGCTTCGGGTTACTTTGGTTGCGGCCGAACGCCGCCTCAAGCTCTGTCGCGTCTCTGTGGTGTCCTCTGAAGTGAACACCACAGAGGCGCGACATGACACCGAGGACGGAAAACTAAGCGGGGAGGAGATCATGATGTTGCAGGTACGGCGACGTGTCACAGTTGGTGTTGGCGCATTGTTGGCCTGTCTGATCTTGCTCCAATCGGCGGTGGCCTTCATTCAAAAACTTTTCCCGCTGCAAGAGTTCATCGACGACAGCGATTTTCTCTTCACGGCCACCGTGGAAAAGGTCGATGCCGACAAACCCTCCACGGTGCTGGTCGTTGTCAAGAATCTCAAGGGGGAAGCTCCCTTCGCGCGCATTCCGATCAACCTGACTGGCGACAAGCAAAAGCACACGCCGCAATTGCTCAAGCGGATCGCTCCCGATTTGCCGCTGGTGGTGGGAGTTAAAAGGCAGCCCGACAACAAGTTCATGATGCTGGCCTACACCAATGGGACTTGGTTCCAAGTGTTGGGTCAAACCGACGGAGATCAAACGCGCTGGGCCTTCACCCACTGCGAGATCTATTTGCGGCGCACTTTCAAAGGGACGACGGACGAGTTGAAACAGACCATCGCCGACGTGATCGCCGGCAAAGCCAAGGCACCGCCCCCCAATCCGAAAGAACCGCCGGGATTCGGCCCGGTGCTGGTGGCAGCAGCAGACTCCAAGCCATGACCGATATTGGCGAAGAATGTGCAACTCGCGCGCCCATGTCGCGCCCGGTGACGCCTTGGTGCTTAGACCGCACGCGGTCTGTTCGCGCGATCAACCCGCAAGAGCCAAGGCACGTTCATCGCATCGGTTGACCCAACCCGCCGCGGATGGACTCTAAGGTTGGTACGGGACCAGCGGCGGGAACAATTCATTCTCTCCGGAGAAAAACCGCAGACCACGCAAGACGATCATCTTGCTCGGGCCTGCCCGAAAGTCGAATTGCCAGACGCGGCCTTTCGTTTTATTCAATGCGACAGTCGTATCGATGCTCTTCAAAGGTGCCGCGACAACCTCACGAAACGTGTTGTTCGTGCCTTGGACGGCGATCCGAGTCGCGATCGCGGCGTGATACTCGCCACTATGTTGGGAATGGATTCCAACTTTCGTGAGTTCCACCTCGAGGGGAAAACGAACTTCCAATGACACCCAGCCCGATTGAGTTTCGGCGGAGGACCACATTTTGCTGCCGTCAAATGTCACTTGGCCGGTACCCATAGACATCCACATGAGGCAGCCCGAACGAATGGCCGAGTTCGTGTTGCAAAGTGGACTGGACGCTGGGGACTTGATCTAGGGCGAAATACGACAGAACGATGAGTCCGCCTCCGGTGTTAAAACCGCCATTCAAGGGCCGACCGCCTCCGATCGGAAAATCATCCTTCGGATTCATCACGACGACGAGCAAGACATACGGGCACGTGTAGCGGTTGAATTTCAAATGGGCCAACAGTTCTTCGACGACGCGAGGTCCGAATTCTTCATTGAGCGCTCGAAAAGAATTTAGATCGCGATCCGATTGAAAGACCGTTGGCTCCCGCTCACGCGATCGTGAAAGTGTTCTTTCCCGGCAGCAACTCAGAGTACCGAGTTTGAGACCACACCAAATGTCGCATCAGGTTTTCGGACTGCTGTGGCGTTGGTGCTGGCTCACCCTTGGGAACAAAGAAAACAGGAAGTACCTTGACGTGCCGTGGGGAAACCACATCCTGTCCCACGGCTGTCGTGCATAACACACCAACCACAACAAGGTCGCGCAGGAGGAGAGAAGTCATCTCAAGCACTCACAGCAAACGGATTCGAAATATAGGCCAGCGCGATGCCGAAATCAGAGTATGACAATTGACTTCGGTCGAGTAGGGCCGGCTCCCACGGGCTGGATTGAAGCGCCGATGCTGATCGCCAGACGAAAGCCTGTCCTACCTCTGGCGCGCCCGGGAAGAGTATCGTTCTACGGGTCGGCCTTGACGTTGCCGACGCTTGCTACGAGACGTGCAACAATCGTTTGAGGCAGGGAGCCGAAAGGAGCGTCACCATGAGATAGCCTGCCATCCACGGCGGGAGGCCGATTATCTCGGTTCTGAGTTCCATGCCCAGCGGCCGGTAGCGCGTCAGCACGACTTCGGTTTTGGTCAACCGCTCGTTCGCGTGAACTTGCTGAGGCGGCGAATAGATCCGCCGACCGATGGCGACGTGATGCTCGGCCGATTCGCCTTGATGTCGGATCGTGAGGACAAGATCGTCTGCTGCGGCCGTCGAGCGAATCGTCCAAGTCGCGAGGCCAATCGGCGGCGTTTGACCATCTGGGCGAATCAACTGGATGGCGGGAGACTGCAATTCGAAGCCGCGAGCTGGCACCAGATGCGTCAGGTCGTCGATCGACGAACTTGGGTAGTAGGCTCGCACGACCAAGTCTTGGTCCACGCGCGGCGGCAAATAATCCAGCCGTTCGGTGGCCCATAGGGCTAAGGCGGCCACAGGCACGATGACCGCGAGTAGCACTTGGAAATCAGCCCGGAGTTGCAGGCTCTTGACTAGCGCCACGGTGCCTCCCAATTGCAGCAGTCGCGATTTGTCTTGAGACTGCTGAGCTTCGCGCCGCAATCGTTTCAATTGCCGTAGATCTTGAGCACAGCGTCGGAGCAGGTCTTGGTTCGTCACCCACCGCCGAGCGAGCGTCATGAGCACCGCGGTTCCGGCGGCAAGCAGCAACAGTGTCCGGTCGCGCGGCAGCCACAGCAGCCAGCCCAGCGCGAAGTCCAAGATCCACACGCCCCATCCACAGCATTCGCTGATCACGTCCATGTCACCGTGCCCTGATTCGCGTCGAGTTCAATTGTCGCTCCGTCTGGAATGCGTTGCGTCGCCGCTTCCAGAACCACTGCCGGAATGCCGAAGTCCCGCGCGACGATCGCACCGTGGGAGAGCACTCCACCACGTTCGACGATCAAGCCTTTGGCATTCACGAACAGCGGCGTCCAACCCGGATCGGTGCTGGGGCAAATCAAGATGTCATCGCGGCCGAAGTCGGTGACGTCGCGCGGATCGAAGACGACGCGCGCCCTGCCGCGAGCGACTCCCGATGCGATCGGCCGGCACTCCATCCGTTTGTGGCCGGCCTGCGCCGTCGATGGCCGAGGCCGGCCGAAGTCGTCCAGACGCCGCGAGTCGATGACATCCGCGAGCGACAACTTCTGAGCCGATTTCCAGCGCAGCTTGCGCTGGGCGATCAACGACGGCCAATCCTCCGAGCCACAAGGGCTCGGACTACAGGCGGATTCATACCGCGGAAGTTCGTCGGCCTTCAGGAAGAACAGATCGCGGCCTAGATCCCAGCGGCGGCCCAATTCGACGAGCACTTCTCGAAGCATTTCGTAACCGCGCATCAACTGGAACTTGCCGACCTCGCGATACGGCAACAACGCCTGAGTTTGCCGCAGTTCGTGTTCGACACGTTCTCGCAGCGACGAGCCTCCCGCCTGAGCTAGCCTCGCCGGCAGTGCCGCTTCTGCCCGCTGCCGCGTTGCGACCTGAGCTGCATGACGCTCGTGAGGTGACGACTGCGAAGCTCCTCGGAAGCGATCGACCATGCGTTGGAGGTAGTCGCGATCCTCACGCCAGCGCGGCTGCGACAGCTCCATCTCGTTGACCGCGCGGTGCCCGAAGCGCTGCCGGAAGTCGTCGAGCAACTGACGGCCCTGGGCGACCTCGAACAGCGCGACGCTCTGTTCGACGGTGATGTCATTCTCCAGACCGGTCGTCAGTTCGCCGGCCAGTTGTTCCCCCTCTTCGGGTCCGAAGAGTTGCACCAACAGATGCCGCAGCCGCTCATGAGCCAGCCCGCCGAAGAAGCCGGGGAGCAGCGATTCGCCCGCGAAGTCGCCAAGCACGAAATCGCGTCGTCGCTGAAGTTCGTTGAGCAAGTCCGTTGTCGACAGATCCGACAGCCTCATGCGTCTTGCCGACACCAAGAACTCTTCGAGCTTCGGCACCGCGACGTTGTCGAATCGTTCGCGAGCTGTCCGGCCCATCGCTCGCATCTGCCAAGCGCCGCGCACCATGCCGAACAACATTCCCGGCAAACGGAAGAAGAACAGTGAGTCGGCGAGGTCGAGATTGAATCGCGTCGGCGGGCGTTCGAGCGCCGTGCGTTCGCGCAAGATTTCGTCCATGTTGTATTCAAACGGCAGCCGGCCAAAGTGAAACTCGGCGGCGCGCCGCGGATCGACATAGGCGCGGCCTGCGATCAGTTCCAGAAAGCCCGCCCCCGGCTGGCGTTCTTGCGGACGGTGGCCGAGCAGTCGGTACATCTGCCCGTAACCTCCCGCCGCGCTCATGAACCAGCGGACCAAGTCCCAAGTCAACGGCGTTGGCGCGGGAAGCGTCTCGGACAGATTGTGAACCACCCACACGACCGGCTTGTTGCCCGCCAAACCGCGCAAACGCAAAATCTCTTCCAGCCGTCCGCGTTCGATGTCCTCGATGACTTCCAGGCCGCGAATCTTTCGAGTTTGCAGCAGCGCGACACGACCATCGGCGATGCCCCATTCGATGTCGGAGGGAGATTGAAAGTGCGACTCGACCCGCCGGCCCAGTTCGGCCAACTCCAACAGTTGTGAGTTCGTCAGAGCCGCTTCGTCTCCCGGTCGCGAACCGGGCACGACCCGCTTCGTCGCGAGACTTGCCGCATCTAAAACATAAATGTCCGGAGTCACCGCGCCAGAGACGACCGCTTCGCCCAGTCCCCAGGACGCTTCGACGATCATCTCACCCGACGCCGGATCATTCGGGTTCGCGGTGAACAGGACTCCCGAACGTTCCGACGGGAACATGGCTTGGACTGTCACCGCCGTGCCGACGACGCCATGCAGATCATGATGTTGGCGATACGCCCGCGCTCGGTCGCTGTGCCATGATGCGAACACCGCGTTGATTCCCTGACACAGAGCGTCCCAAGGCTCGGTCGGAGACTTCTCGCTGTGATCGGGGTCGGATCGCTCTTCGATGAGGCCGCAATTCAAAATCGTGTCCATCATCCCGGGCATCGACACCGCTGCGCCGGATCGCACCGCAACCAGCAGCGGCTTTGGCCCGCGACCGAAGGTGCGTCCGGTGACTTGCTCCAGCCAACTCAGCGCCGCACGGACTTGCTCTTCCAGACCCGGCGGCCATTGCCCGTCATGTTGGTCGACCCAAGCGCAGCAGGCCGCCGAGATCGTGAATCCCGGCGGCACGGGCAGACCGGCGCGACTCATCGCGGCCAGGCTGGCCCCCTTGCCTCCCAGAACGTCGACTCGCGCGGAATCGCCGGCGGATGCTCCCAAACCAAACGTGAAGACGAGCGTTTCGTGGAGTGAGGGTGAGTCAGTCACGGCACATCCGCCCCAAAGCAGACGACCGCTCCTGACTCTGTCGCGCAGTAAACTCGCCCCTGAAGCGAAACTCGCGGCGTGATCGGCCTTCCCACCGCGTCGGGAATCACCCAGCCATCGGTCTCGTCGCCCGCGGCTTGCCAGCGGACAAACTTCCCATCAACAACGTTATGCACCGCGACCGTTTGTTGGTCGTAGGGCAACAACACGTTTTGCCCATCCAGAAAAGGCCCGCCGCGCGGTCGCGCGTTGAGGCTTTCGTTCCAAAGCAGCGTCCCGGTCGGTGCGTCTCTCGCGGACAGGCTTGACTCAGTGGCCGCGAAGATTATTTGATTCCGCACGGTCGGTGAACCGAGACCGCGCTGGATTTGCGTGGACTCTTCCCACTGCATGGTGCCGCTGGCGAGATCCCAACATCCCAGTGTAGTGGCGTTCGTCCAGGCGACGACATTGTGTGAATCCAAAGTCAATCCAATCGGAGGATCGCGCAGCCGATGGCTCCACAGGGTTTGCCCATCTGACGCCGACAAACAATGCAGGATCGCCGGCTGCGAAGCGTCCGACTCGATCACGCACAGCCTCTCTCCGCAGCCCACCGGCGGGACGACTAAGCGTCGATCGAATCGCCGAACCCAGACTTGTCGCTCCGAGTCCGCGGTCGCGCGGCTCACATCCAGTTTGACGAACTCAGACCCGCCGCCACGCGAGCCGGCGACATAGATGGCGTCTGCCAGCGGCATCAACGGCGCTGTGACGTGAAACGGCGTCGATTCTTCGGCGGGAAATCGCCAGGCTATCGTCAACATTTCGGGAGCAGGAACGTCGTCCGCGCGACCGCCGCGGTCGCCGTGAGTCCACATCGGAGGTTCGGCTTTTCCCGGCCGTCCCAGGCAGCGCAAACCTTGCTGTGCCGTGCCGACGTACACATGCCCGTGAGCGATCGCGGGGGAACTCGTGAATGGCTCGCCGCCTCCCAGCGACGACTCCCACACCGGCTTGAGCGATCGTGCCTCCAGACAGACCAGCCGCCCCGAGGTCGTCGCGCAATAGATGTGCTTGCGACTCAGCGCGGGCGAACAGACCAGCGGTTCGTGAAGATCGAGCTTGTTCAACAAGCGGCCGTCGAGCGAGACGCGATAAAGATGCCCGTCGCGCGAACCGAAATAGAGCGACTCATCGCCGCACGTGATCGCTCCCAAGATCGCATCCGTGGCCGCAAACTTCCAATCCACGTGGTGGCTGGCGAGATCAATGCACCACACTTCGCCAGCCGGTTGCAGACGTCGCCGCGCGTCGGCCAGATCTTGCTCCGAGGCACCATCGTCCTTGAGCAGTTGCAGCTTCATCTCCAACAATTCCGTCGCGGATTGCACGTAGTTGCCATTCCCCGTGGCGACGTACAGTTTGCCCTGCGAGATTCGCGGCGGAGCGAAGACCGGATAGGGCGTCTCGACTCGCCATCGCAGTTGACCGGTCGCCGCGTCCACTGCGCAGATCGCGTGGCCTCCCTCGCCCAAACCGAAATACACAACGCCGTCGCTGACGACCGGCGAGGACTCGCAATCGGGAAACTCGTGGCCCGCCAAGTGCCACACCACGCGCGGCAGGCCATTGGCTTCCGGCTCCAGAGCCAGACAATAGAAGCCGTCATCTCCCGCGCCGACAAACACGCGCCCGTCGGCAATCGCGACCGTCGATTCCACATGGCTCTGCGTGCGAAATTCCCATTTCCGTCGGCCATTATGATCGAGACAAGTCACGCGCGCATCTTGCACCTGATGCAGCCCCTCGCCGCAGACGACAAAGTCGTCCGACACGACCGGCGACGAAAACGTGGCGCGATAGTCGGACGGAGCATACCGCCAGACTTCTTGGCCCGTGTGTGCGGACAGGCAAACAATCGCTCCTCGACCTTCCGGCGAAAACGGTCCGATGTCCGTCGCGGTCGCGAACAGCACTCGGTCCCCCGAGATCGCCGGCGACGACAGCACCGTCCGGTCGCGAGCGTTGGTCCAGGCGGCAGCGGCGGCTGTCGGCTCGGCGTCGCCGGGCAAACTCAAACCGTCTTCCGCGAGATTCGCCGAATTCGATTGCTGCCAGGATCTCGCCGGCAGGCCGTAGTGCCAACCAGCAATGACGCTGGCGGCAAATCCTAAGAAGAGTTTTTGTCGCCAACAGAAACGGACGAGCTTGAGAAATCCCGCCGGCCGGAACGCAGCCAAGATCAAACTGCCCAACCCCAGTAGGATCGCCGGCAACAGTGCGAGGAGTGTTTGCAACGGTCCGACCAGAACGGGAAAGACACCCAAGGTCGGAAGGTCACGAAGTGGATCCATCATGACATTCAGTCAAACATTCGTGCGTGTGAGAGGATGTGTCACGTTTTGGGGTGTGATCCTGTCCTGACCACGAAAAGCTGTTTGTTCTTGAGGGGATTGGTGCAGGCTCGTGAATGAGTTGTCGGAAAGCGGTCTTGGAATAGGGGCTTCCTTCGTGTGAGCTACGGGTGTGTTCTAAATCCGACGGCTCACGGAAGGAGCGCCACGATGCAGGATGCTACGGGATGTTGGGGGTGTCTGACAGGGCTGGTGTTAGTCGGCGGAACCTGAACTGCACGTTTGCGAGCGCTTGATTTCGTTCTGCGAATCCTCGCGAGATCACCTCAGTTTCGCCGCCAGCTTGCGGAAGCGTTCGCGGAACGTCACGGCGTCGTAGTTGGCGATCGGCGGGAGCGTCTTTTCGAGATCAACCTCCGACACCTTGCGTCCCACCGTATCACCGGGGAACTGTTGGGTCGCGACACGGCCAGCGGTCAAATCGAGCACGAACATCGTTTCGAGCGGAGCGAGATCAGACTCCAAATCCGTCATACGAGCACGCAGGTTCTGGTCAGTTGCCAATTCGCGCCGCAGGACTTGAGTGGCCCAGACCAATTGCCGGGCCGAGTCGTAATCCCAGAAGTCGCTGCCGGCCAGGGTGGCGATATCCCGCAATACGGACAAGCCGGCACCGCGCGGAAGCGGCGTCTTCTCCAACTTTATGGCTTGCTCGTCGAGCCAATCGCTGGCGGGCTTGATGGTCTTGGCCCATTGCTCGCGACCCCCGAAGGGCTGAACGCTCAAGCGGTTTTCCAGTTCGTCGATGCGACGGTCCAGTTCCTGCGGATCTTGGCCAGCGGTCTTCAATGCCAACTTGGCGAGCGAGGTCGGCCATGCTCGCAGCATCGGCCGGCCAGGAGCACCTCGCAACCTACGGCGCTGGCGCCAACTGTGGTCCTTCAAATCATGATGGCAGGCGAAGCATTCGAACTGGGCGAGCTCTGGCCAATCGGGTTTCTGGACGGGTGCTTTTAGATCTCCGTCCGCCAGCGAGCGCACCAACTTCAGATTCTCGCTGTACGAGATTAAGCCGGCGACGAGTGAGGCTCGCGTTTCGTGTAGATTGTCTACCTTGTAGGAGTCGCGCCCGTAGATGTCGTCGGCGTTCCTTTTCAAAAATTCATTTCGCACGGCCTCCCCTTTCTTGTCGAAGTCGAGCCAGTGCTTGGGCATTTGGAAGACAAAGGTGGACAGTTCGAAGCCCGGTAGCGGTGGGTGTCCAGCGGCGTACATTTCGTGCGTCACAATCTTCCCTTCCGACACATTTCCCAAGTGACAGGACAGGCACATTCTTGTACGAGCCGACGTCGACCGGATGTCGGTGAAGCCAAACTTATCCCGCTTGTCGGCGGCGGAAAGGAACCGCCAACCGTCCTTGTCGATATGCGGCTTGAACCAGCCGGTCACTCGTTCGGCGTCTCCCGAGGGAGAATGACATCCTTCGCAACTGATCCCCAGGGCGACTCGCGGATCTTCCGCCAATTCAGCGGGCATCCATTCAAGGTCGGCTGCCATCGCTGACAGCGGATAGCTCGTGTGGCAAGCCAAACAGCGTTTGTCCCGATGAATCTCAACGTTCCCCAGCAGCTTGCCCATGATCTTTGAGCGTTCATTCAGCAACGACGTGAAAGCTTGCGAGTGTTTGTCGTGTTTGTCGTCATTTCCCCAAATACTCCATTCCTTAAGCGACACCCATTTGTCATTGACCATTTTCTTGACGGCGAATGCGGCCAATAAACTGGCTTCGGGACCATCGACCTTGGGAAACCCGTTGTTATGACAGCGAAAGCATTCACCGGCACCTAAATGCACTCGTGTTGGCGATAACGGCGAAGTCGCCGCCTCCTGAGCCGCCACCCAACTTCCCGACAAGACCCAAACCAGACAGCAACAAACTTGGAACAAAAGGCCATGCAGACCAAGAAGCCTTTCAGACCAACGCGTCTTCGTTTCCTTCGTTGGCTGCTGTTCATCGTCTTGAAGAACGAGCTGTTGTCGCCGAGTGTGCCACCCGGGTTGGTACGTGCTCATTGTTCGAGTCTCCTTCAAGGCGTCATGCTGTTGTTCAGGGTGTCCCACGCTCGACGTAGATGTTGCAGTAGCCACGGCAATCGCTCGATCGGTTCCGGCGCGAAAGTCCGTGGGCTGTTGAAGCCGGTAGGGAAATTGAGCTTGAGCGTGTCGCGCATCGTGTCGAGCGCGTGGAAAAGCACTCGCTCCTTTTCCAACTCGTCAGGCTGCGAATTCTTGCCAGCGGAACGGCCCGCATGAGCCAAGGCACTCCATCCGAGATACATCTGCGTGGCGGCGTCCCAGTTGTCCGTGGCTCGCTGGATGCCATCCTCACTTGTCAGTCGTTCGAGGATTTGCCGCACTGCACTCGCCGAGAATAACTCGCGAGCGTTCTCGGCGTGATTCAGCCATTCGGCCCAAGCAGTGAGGTCCCTCGCCGCCGCGTCGGCGTGTTGACGAACATCGGCCGGCTTCGGGAACGGCTTTGCCATCAAACTCCAGGCCTTGGCGAGCGGTGACGTTGCCGCCGCGAGGTCCGGTCCTGACGTCTGTTTCGCAAGCGGTTCCAGCAGCGCGAGGTACCAAGTGTTCCACGGCAACTGTCCGCGCGGATGGCTGATGAATCGGTCGCCCTGTCGCCAACTGGGCGACTGCAAATCATGATGACAGGCGAAGCAGCTCCATTCGGATAGCTCCGGCCAGGCGACGGGGGGTTGATTGCCGACCTGAGGTTCGTCGGCCAATGACGCTCGCTGCGAAAGCAGTTTCAGCGATGCCTCGGCCGAAGCGACTTGACCGATTAGCCACAGTTTCGTTTCGAAATACGATTCGCCGTCAGCCGCGCCGGCGTTCCTCGGCAACACGTGCCGAGCCGCATCCGCCTCGCGCCGCCAGTGAGCCGGCAGGTTGGCATGAAACGCCGACAGCTCGAAGAACAGTCGTGGATGGCCCGCCGCGATCAAGTCGTGATTCACGTCTCTTCCCGCCGCGCCGACATGGCATTCGGCACACGTGCGTGCTCGCGTCAGGATATCCTTTAAGTCGCGAAAGCCGAGGCGTTGTTTGTCAGCGGCCAAGCGTTTCTTCCAGTCCGCGCGGAGATGAGCCGCCACCCAATGTTCCGCCGGGCCGTGACACTGCTCGCAACTGACGCCGTCCGTCGGCAGTGTGTCGTGTTGGAGTCCGCCGGTTGTCGTCGCCGCCGAGTGACAATTCAAACACACCACTGACTCGTGCGCCGGCTGAGACAGATTCAACCGCCGAACCATCTCGCGAGATTCTTCGTTCCGCAAGACCGAATACGCCCGCGCATGCGGATCGCGTGCGATCCAAGTGGAGTACTCGCCGCCGATCTTGCTGGTGGTCGTTGGACCTCCGTGGCAGTTCGCCGCCGTGCAGGATGCCGCGCCGAGCAACCTTGGCACGGTGCTCGGCGCCGAGTAGGACGGATTGCCAATCCGTCCTACTTTATCGAGCGTCGCGATGTCTGAGCGCGCAGTCTTCTCCCGTCCGGTCGCCAACGTCACCGCGAGGCCAATGCCGACGATCGCCAATCCGGTCAACAGCCCCGGCCTGACTCGTCCCGGTTGGTACTCGCTCATTTGACCGTTGACTTCAATCATTCGTCGTCCCTCGTCGCCGATCCGCCGGGCGATCGCGTCGGCACGAACGGCCCATTCAACTTTTCTTTGGCGGGGTCGTGATACCGATGGCACTCGACGCAGTCGGTGCGAGCACCTTGGTTCGCGCGCGACAATAATTCCTGAAGTGACTGGTGGCGATCTGTCCGAGGCGGCGCTCCCTTGGCCAAAGGCGATGAGAAGAATTGAGCCCTCGCACTCGGGTCTGACGAGTGGCACACGCGGCAGACTTCGATCGATGGGAGATTCACATCACCAGTGCTCTGACTTTGGCCGATGTCCGCATGGCAGGTGGTGCAACTCAGTAGCCGATGCGGCTCATGGTGGAAGTCGCTATGTACCAGCCAGCGCTCGGGAATGTTCGGCGGAACGATCCGCCAGTTGCTCAGTATGTGCGGGGTCTGTACATCCTCGGGCCTGATCGCAGAGTCCAGTTCGACCTGATGGCAGTACCGGCAGCCGCCCGCCGCTTCATAGCCAAACAGTCGATGCCGATGGTGCAGCGCGAGTTCCTCGGCCATTGCGACCGCGCTTTGCACGTCAGTCGCTTGCAGCTTGTTCAACTTTTGGAAATCTCGATGACCGGGAATCGCTTGCGAGGGAGTGTCCGTGACCGCCGGCTGTCCGCCGCCTGAAGCCGGCTCTTCGTTCAACGCGCGCAGCGTGTAGATCTCGGTCAAGAAACCGCGAACCACTTCGGGCGCGCGGTGCGGCACGAGCTGATTGCGAAAACCTTCCTGGTCGAACAAGAGAGGATGGCACTCTTTGCAATGTCGCTCGTACGAGATCGGCAGCATGTACCGTCGATCGTGATCTGGCACGTGGCAAACTTCGCAACTGTGAGACAGGTTGGTGAATTTCCGATCCTTGCCGATCAGTCCGTGAACCCTCTGGCCGTTGGAGTCGTATTCGGCCTTCAAATGCGCGTCATGATTGAAATGTGCGGCATGATTGAATCGGAGGCGTCCGCGATCTTGCCAACGTGCCTGTCGTTCGCCCGGGCGTTGAAAGTGTTCAAGGACACGGCGAACCCCATGCTTATCACCGATCTCGCCACCGCCATCAGCAAGATTCTTGACCAGCAGCACGCAGGCGAATTCGGGATGACCGTTCGCGTGGTCAAATCGCGTCACTCGCGATGCGAACGTCTTTGTTGGTCCGGCGGTAATCTTCAAATCGGCATGGCATGCGACGCAATGGTGGTTGCTGGGGCGAGCCAGCATTTCCGGTCCTTGGTGCTCCTGATGACATGCCGCGCACGAAACTTTGTGGTGTGCTGGCACTTGGTTCTCGTGGTGAGCCGTGACGCGGTGACAGGTTTCACATTTCGCACTGTCGATCGAATGCCCCCCGTCGCGAGTGTCATCCTCGACGCCACTGAAGCTGATGAGCCGCTTCAACGGAGCCCAAGTGGTGTGGCACATCGCGCAGTCGCTCTCAATCAACCGATGCGGCAACGACACAGGACCGGCTTGATAGATTTGATGTTCGCCCAGCACGGTCTGCCAAGACAACCACAGCAGCGAGCAGACTCCAACCCACAGCGCCAGCCACCATGTCGCGCGACGAAATCGGTTGGGGTGCGAATGCACGTCAATTTCAACGCGATTGGAGAGTTCGCGGCTCGAACGAGACATGTTTCAACCTTCACCCTTCAACCAGTTCATTCTCCAAACGGCACCACGCGCAGCGACACGACGACGTGCGCGACGAACAATACCAATAACGCAATCGATGGCGGGATGTGCAGAATCAGCCACCAGTGCAGCCAGCGATGCAGTCGTTGTTGAGCCACATACTGTCGCCGTTCGTCGCAGGACTCTTCAATCCGCCGCACCGTCTCATGTAATTCGGCGGGCAAGTCGGCATTCAAGTGAGCGAACAAACGCTGCGCGGCGTTCGCCTCATCCAGCCGATGCCGCGGTGATTGGCCGGCGTGCAGGAACGGTCGCACGACGCGAATGTGGAAGTCTCGCAGTGCGGCCAACTGAGCTGATGAAACCGGTGCGGATGTTTTTGGTTTGGATTGAGCGCTCACGGAAGAGTCTGGCGGCGATGTTATCGGCTTCGTGACCGGAGCTGGTCTTTTGACGACGGGCGGCGCGATGGCGACGGCTTTGTCCACGGTCAACGGTTTCGGAGCATCTGCCGGGGCCGAAACAGCGACTGTTTCGGCGGCCTGCGGGCCGGTGGCCATCGTGTCGGCTGATTTCGCGGCAGCCTTTTCGCGCATCAGTTCCAACGGTGATTTGGGCTTCGGCGCGACGGCACTCGCAGCAGTCGCTGCGGTTACTGCGCTCGTGGCTTGATTGGCCTCCGGTTCCTCACCCGGCCTTCGGCCACCCTCTCCCAAAGGGAGAGGAGACTTTGCGGGCGTCGCAGCGGAACTTTCGGCTCCGTGAATTTTCTTTGCGTCGCCTTCTGGTATCGGGACATTGGCATAGACCTTTGCAAGTTCCTTCGGAAAATCGGATTCGCGTTTCAGAACTCGCTGCTGTTGGAGGACTGCTTTGGCGAACGGCTTAAGCGATTCAAATTCGACGTCCAAAACTCCGACTTGTTTCGCGATGAGCTGATCGGCGCGAAACAACATCGTGCGGGACAGGAACGGAATTTGAGCGACCATCGTTTCGAGTGGCACGCGCGTCGTCAGCAATCGCGGGATCACCTGTTGCAACGCGACACCGACGAAGCCCGTGAGCACGGTCCAACCAAACGTGATCCACAACAGGTTTTCGAGCAATCCGCCCCAACCGAAGCCGGAATGAAACAGAATGAACAGGAAGCCGACTGTGCCGAGCCAAATATGTCCACGTAACCAGAACTGCGCGGAGCCGACTCGCCAGGTCGGAAGCCGCTTGCGCACGGCCAAGAGCGCGGCAAAGATCATCATCGCCGAACCAACACTGCCGAACAGAAGTCCCGGCAGGCTGCCGCCGCTGGCTCCATACACCGTCGACGGAGCATAGCCGGCATACGCAGCCGCGGCGATCATCACCATCGCCACGGATACCGCAAACCACGCTTTGTGCGACCGATCAATCAGCACGGACAGCCTCCAAGGCGGAAGTCGGCATTCGGAAGGCGGAAGAAAACACGACCAGGCCAGCAATCCGCAATCCGCATTTGCACCACATTCATGGCGACCTCCCGCTCAGAAAGAAGTCCTGAGCGTTCACGCGCATTGCCGCGTCGTGCGGGCAGGCGTACACGCACGACGGTTCCTGGCTGGGCAGCGAACTGCACAAGTCGCACACGACCGCTTGTTCGGTGATCGACTTCAATTCGGTGTCCGGGCCAAGAACCGCGCGGGCTTGCGGGCTGAGGTCCACCGTCGTCGTCAGCGGATTCATCACGATCGAGCCGTACGGGCACTGATCGGCACACATGCCGCAGCCGATGCACCAGTTCTCGATGACGATCTCGCCTCGCTCGCCCCGATTGATCGAGCCAACTGGACAACCGATCATACAGACCGGGTCCAGGCACGAACGGCACGAGATCGGCACCAAAAAGTTTTCGTAACGTGGCCCGTCCAGATACAGCCGCGTGCGACCGTCGTCGTGAGCCGCCACACACGCCTCGACGCATTGATTGCAGCGCGTGCAACGATCGAGGTCGATCAGCATCAGCTTCTGGCCTTGAATCAGGCCCAACTGTTCGAACTCGGGCGACTGCCCCTGACTGGCCAGCAAACTGGAAGCGTCCGCTGATTCTCGCTGAACCGACCGCTGACGCCGCTCCGCGATGACTTGCTCAACCTTTGCCTTCAGCTTCGGCGACGACGTCACCAGATTTTGAAACGCTTCGCGACTGATCTTCACCAACTCGACACGCGACGGCACCGCGCCGGTGCGCGAATCGGGAACTCGCTGGTTCGCTCCACCGTCGGGATGATCGTAGGCGTACACCGTTGCACTGCGAGGCTCATTCGCGATCAAACCGATCTCACCGAAGTAATCGCCGCGACCGAGATAACTCAGCGTTCGCCGCGGCCCGGCTGTCGCAGCTCGTCGCGGCATGCCGTTCGAGAAGACGTGTTCCAAGAGCAAGCGATGAAACGTGCGAGCTTCGATGTCCGACCACTTCCTCGGGTCGTCCGGATAATCGTTGATCGCCAGCGCGATCGTCACGCTCTCGACCGCGACCGCGACGTCGCCGGTCGTCTTACCCAGCCGCGTGTGCAGCGTGCCGCTGCGAATGAACTGATTGATTCCCGCGAGCAGAGTCGATTGATCGGATTCAGCCGGCGTCTTCGATTGAGCGATTCGCTCGGCTGCCTCGAACGCCTCTTGGGGCAGCGATTTGACAACCGTGACCTTCAAATGGTGGGCGGGGCTTGTGATGTCACTGCCGATCGCGGTCCACTGAACTGCCGTCGCAAGTTCCGCCGCGCGAAGCTGCGTCCAGGCGTTCGCCACAACTTTCACGAGTCCGCTGCGAATCACGTAAAAACTGTCCGACGGATCAAACTGTTCGAAGATCAACCCGCCGGTCGGCACCTCGACCAACTCGATCGCGTCACGCAAGCGAGCAAACTCAGCGTCGGTCAGTTCCTCGAAGATCGACAGCCGGCGGATGTGCCCTTCGAGTACTCTTTGCCGGTAGGTCGCATCCATCCGCTCCTTGTACGCCGGGTCGTTGTGCAACATGTCGAGCACATTGCGGAGCATTTCGAGCATGTAGCAATCCTGCTCGGCAATGACCGACGCCGAACGCGGAGCACGGTTCATGCAACTCATTTCGCCAAAGAGGTCTCCCTCATGGAGCGACGCCATCTTCGTGGCGGCATTCACATCGGCCCCATCGATCGCGATCCACTTTGGCAAAATGCGTCCGCGCGTCCGCCGTCCGGTCAGCACGCGAGCGACGCGCTGCCACCACGATCCACGCGACGTCTGCCCTTGCAGATCGACCAGCAGGTGAGCGGTCGCTCGCTGTCTTAACGAGGCGTTGTCGCGATTCTCCGGCCGTTCGAGTTCTTCCGCCTGCGGTCGGAGTTGATCGATTTCCGTGGCGTACTCGCGCTCGCGTTGCCGCAGCTCGGAGTCGCTCAACGCCGCGAAATATTGATGCTGCACTTCTCGCGACCTGCCCGCAGACTTCACGGCCAACGTGTCTCGAATCGCCTGCACCTGTACTTCGCGCAGGCGAATGACATCCCGAGTGGTCAGAATCGTGAAGGCCGTCGCGCCGGCTTCGCCTTGCTCGACGAGCACGCGTCCGCGCCGGCACTTCCGCAACAACGTCGAGCCGGGAAATTTCTCGAACGACGGCGCTTTCTTCAGCGACTCGAAGATCGACAGCACAGCGAGTTCGTCCGCCGTGAGCAGTTCATCTTCCGGTCCCGCCGCCGCGGCGACGTTTTCAAACTCCGCGGGAAGATTCGTGACGATGCGTGCCATCCCGTGCTCCGCTGCCTCCTGATTCCCGCGTCCTCGATGCGGCAGCAAATTACGCCGGGCTTCCGCCGTTGTACAGCAACGCCGACGCCCCGCTTTTTGAAAAAGCTGAGCTTCGTGGCCGTTTTCCTTCGTGACGCCACCGCCTAGCATGTCGCCCAGCCGGCCGAGTGGCGAAAGTGGCAGACGCACAGGACTTAAAATCCTGGGTTCCGAAAGGAGCGTGCGGGTTCGAGTCCCGCCTCGGCTAATCAGTTGTGGCGAGTTTGTCTTCGCTGCCAACGTCGCGCTCTATCTTTGTTCCAACTCCACGGCCTTCGATCTTTCGCCTCATAGGTTCCGGTCACGAGTTGCGAGTGCATCGTGTCTGCCAGCTTGGTGGATACCGACTTTCCGAGTTTGCCGGGTCCGCACGACTTGCACCGCGGCACTCCTGCCGGGTTGCGCCAACCAACATACCTCGATGCCTTGTCCAATCCACGTTGCTCGAATCACTTCGCGAATTGATATGTCCAAGCTTTCTTATCCATCACAGCACTTCAAGCGTTCAAGGCCACTGAGCGATGCCCGACCAAGTCGACGGCTGCTTGACACTGCTCCAACACGATATTGCCGGCGAGCGGTTCGTACAGGTCATCCGCCGGTTGACCTTATTCGTCCGACTCGCGCAGCTTGGCCAGCACCGAAAAATCTTCGAGCGTGGTCGTGTCTTGAGTCCGCTCGCGGCCGGCGGCAATGTCTCGCAGTAGGCGCCTCATGATTTTGCCCGAACGAGTCTTGGGCAAGACGGCGGCGAAACGAATCTGGTCGGGAGTCGCCAACGCGCCGATTTGCTTGCGCACGTGGTGGGTCAATTCCTTCTTCGTCTCCTCGTCCCCTTCGATGCCTTTGAGCGTGACGAAGCAGCAAATGCCTTCACCCTTGATGTCGTGCGGGAAGCCGACAACCGCCGCCTCGGCGACTTTCGGGTGCGAGACCAACGCGCTTTCGACCTCCATCGTGCTCAGGCGGTGGCCGGCCACGTTGAGCACATCATCGACGCGGCCCATGACCCAGTAGTAACCATCCTCGTCGCGGCGAGCGCCGTCTCCGGCGAAGTAGCAACCGGGAATCTCGTTGAAGTACGTCTTCAAGAACCGATCGTGATCGCC
>CAZPUJ010000362.1:0-9939 GCA_964589725.1 uncultured Planctomycetaceae bacterium | reverse complement strand
AAAATCAAAAATCAAAAATCGGGTTGATGGGCATTAAAATCAAGGATTGGCACTCTCAGGGAAAGGACTCCCGAGATGAGCGAAAACCTGCAGGCTGAGTGTTCTGCCTTATCGCGCCAACCGAGCGATAAGATCTCCGATCTTTCGTCTCGCTTCGTGCCGCTGGCGAATGGGCGAGTGGCTCGCATCGACCCGCCCGTCGATGGGCTGATGTCGTCGAGTGCCCCAAGCTCGATCTCCGACTTGAACACATCCAACCCCGCGATGCCGGACATTCATTCGGCACCGCGACCTGACGAAGAATTGCTGACTCAGGCGACGCAGCTGATCGGTCACTTGAAAAACAGTTTCTCCGAGTTGCATCAACGCGATCAGGCGCTGGCGACTCAGTTGCAGCAGTTGGAACAAGACCGTCGCAGCCTGCGGCAGTGGAAGGCCGACGCCGAACAAGAACTGCAAGACAAAAAAGCCGCGTTGCAGCTGAGTGAGGCGGCACTTAAGGAACACATTGCCGATCAGCAACAGATGGTTGCGCGACTACGAAACGCTCAGGCGGCACTGGATCAGCAGCGTTCCGCAGTCGATGCCGAACGTATTCGAATGTTCGCCGACGTCGCCGGTAAAGTTGATGCCGAACGAGACCGTTTGCAACAGGCGATCGCCGACACCGAAGAGGAACGGCAACGGCTGCAAGCGGACTATGAACAACAACGAGTGACGCTCGAAGAGTCCTGGCGAGTTCGACGGCAAGAGATCGAGGTCGTGAAAACTCGCGTGCGACAAGACGTCACCGAAGAAACGCTCACCGCCGAATTGCGCACCGACCGAGACTCTCTGCGCACCGAGCGAGCCGAGTTTGAACGACTGCGGTCCGATTGGCTCGAACAGCGAGACCGCGAACAAGCGGAGTTAAGTCGCCAACGCGAGGTTCAACAGGCGGCCGTGGCTCGCGTACGCGAAGAACTCTATGCCGAGCGGCAGCAGCAAGCGGAAGAACTCAACGCACAGCAACGCGAACAGCTCGCCGCACTCGAACAGGCGAAAGAAGAATTCGCGAAGCAGCGCGATCAGCAGATGCTCGAAATGAAACACGAGCGAGTGGTGCTGGAAAACCGGCTGCGGTTTCAGCAGGAACATCTTGCGAAAGCTCGGCAGGAGATCGCAACGGCGCAGAACGAATTCCGTCTAGAAGCTCAGCGGACGCGCAGTCAACTCGACGAAGCCGAGTCGGTCATTCGCTTGCGGAAGTCACAGCTCGAACGCGTGCGGTCGTTGCTCGAAGAACGAGAACGGTCCGTCAATCGCGAGCGCGAGATGCTTCTCAAATCGCAACGCGCGTTCCAGGAGTTCACCGTCCGCGACCGCGAACGGCTCAAGGCCGAGCAAGAAGACTGGGATTGCAGCCACAGCACGCAACTGGCCGATCTGCGACGCCAGCAAGACATGCTGACGCTGCACGTCCAAAACTTGGAAGGCCGCCGTGAGCGGTTGGACAAGCTGCGGGCGGAACTTGAGGAGACGCACCGCGAGACGCTCGAGATGCGGATGGCCATCGAAGAGGCTTGGGCACAGATGACTCAATCGTGTGGCGAGGAAGTGGCTCAACAACGCATCGACGCCGCGCGGCAACAACTTTCCGGTCGTTACCGGCACTTGCGCGAGGCCCTGACCGAGCAACGCCGTGAACTCGAAGAAATGCAGGTGGCGTTCCAGCAACAAAAAGACGGCTTCCGCTCCGAACAGCAAACGCTGACCGAATGGGCCACCGACCAGGACCGCAAGCAGCGCGACCAAGAAGAGTCGCTAAAGCGTCAAGCCGAACAACTCGACTTGCGCGAATCCGCTTGGCGTTCCGCCAGCCAACGCTGGATCAACGAAAAAATCGAAGCCGAAGTCATCATTCGCGACCTGCTGCAACAACTCACCGCGCTGACTGAGCCAGCATCACCCGTCTCGATGTGGCCGAACCCCCTGATGCCGGTTTATGAGTAGGTCAGGCTTTCCAGCCTGACCCGGATGCTCGAAACGACGCCGATAACCTCTGCGTCAGCCTGGAAAGGCTGACCTACTTCGTGCGAACCGAGAGCGCGTTGCCGTGAAACGTGCCCTGTCCTTGTCGGCGATCGTCAGCATCATCTTCTTCAACGTTTCCGGTGGCACGTATGCGTTGGAAGACGTGTTGGGGGCGGCCTGTGTCAGTTCCACTCGCTTGTTCTGATCGGCTGAAAGATTACCGTTCCGGACTGGATTTTGACGACATCGCTCTTCAAACTGTTGCGCAGCACACGTCTTCTGTTGACTCATTTCCCACTTTTTCGAAGGAGCTCTTTATGCCAGTTTCACAAAGAGTTCGCCGTGCTTTCACATTGATCGAATTGTTGGTGGTCATCGGGATCATCGCCATTCTGGTTGCCTTGCTGCTTCCGGCAGTGCAAAATGCTCGCGAAGCGGCAAGACGCAGCCAGTGCAAGAACAATCTCAAGCAGATTGGCGTTGCTTTGCACAATTATTTTAGCGTTCACAAGATTTTGCCGCCCGGTGCGATTTGGCGTGACGGAGCAACCGGTGCAGGACGATTGACGCCGACGACAAATACGACCGGCAGTACTATGACCGTCGATACCGCGCTCGACGCTGCGGCTTCGGCGTTCACACTGATCTTGCCTGAGATGGATCAGATTCCGCTCTTTAAGAAGTACGATCCATCGCAGTCGATGGCGGCACCTTCTCCCAGTGCGAATGCCACCGTTCGCGGAACGTTTCTGGCGGCCTACGCCTGTCCTTCAGACTCGAATGCCACTGCCGCGCATAAGTGCTCGGCAATGAATGGTGAATGGGCCAGAACGTCGTACGGAGTGAATTCCGGTGCCACTCCTGGTACCACTCCTGTGGCCCCCATTCTTAGTTTCAATATGTCCTATTGGGCCACGAGCGTCACCGAACGTGGCGTGATGGGATATGGAGGCGCGGCGCGACTCGATGAGGTGAAAGACGGGCTTTCCACGACGATTTTCGTTTGGGAGGCGAAGGCAGGGGTGGACGCCAACGACCCGCGTGGATGTTGGGCGAGCGGACGCGGCATTAACATTGCCAATTGTCTCAACGTCGAAAATTGCTTCGGCATTAACCGGAATACCAACAGCGGTGCGGATGATTTCTTTCAATGCACCGACACCCCACAGGACAAAATGGGGTGCTCCGGGCTCATCGACGCTCAAGTCGGTCCCAAAAGTGATCATGCCGGAGGCGTTCACGCTCTCATGGGAGATGGCACTGTGCGATTCCTCAATCAGACTTTGGACCACGGTCCGAATGTGGCTCCGTACACCACGCATGGTGTTGTCCGCGCTCTGGCAACATACCGCGATGCTGTCCCGGTAACCGAGTTCTAACGCGAAATCTGTCGTCAGGACACCATGGCCTAAGCATGCATGGTGGAGCAACTTCGGGCGGCGACGCTCAATCACGATGAGCATCGCGACGCCACGATTTGTGTGGTGTCACGCATCTGCGACTTGCCGCAACAGCTCACGTCGCTGATCTAACCACAGTCGCCGGTTTCGATATGCACGCGTCCGCCGATGCCGGTCTGTGAATAACCGAAAGAGACTGCCGTGAAGCGCGCGCTGACGTTGCCCGCGATCATCAGCATCATTTTCTTCAACGTCTGCGGCGGCACGTATGCCCTGGAAGACTTGTTGGCGACAGGGCCAGGATTGGCGGTCTTGTTGCTGCTGGTGACGCCGTTGATTTGGAGCGCTCCGATCGCCTTGGTCTGCGCGGAGTTGGGAACTGCGCTGCCCAAAGAGGGAGGTTACTACGCTTGGACGAAGCGGGCGCTGGGACCATTCGGTGCGTTTTGCCAAGGCTGGTGGGCGTGGCTTTACACCTTTGTAGACATCGGACTGTATCCCACAATGTTCTGCGACTATTTGGCCTATTTCATTCCCGGCGTCGGTGAAGACGGCGACTACTGGCTCCGCAGGGGCGTGATGATCGCCATGATTTGGGGTTTCGTGTTGCTGAATTTGTGGGGTTCTCATGCAGTGGGGAAGTTTGCCGAAGCGTTAACCTTTTTGGTGCTGTGTCCCTTCGCCATACTGGTGGTGGTCGGTTTATATCAAGGACTGACTCAGGGGTTCTCGTATTCCCCGGTGACACCATTCGTGTCTCGGGGATCGACGGTGGCGACGGCGTTTGCCACCGCGATTCCTCTGGTGTTGTGGAATTACATGGGCTGGGATTCCATTTCAACCATTGCCGGTGAGATGCAGAATCCGCGTCGAGACTATCCGCGAGCACTTCTGATATCAGTTGTGCTGATCGCATTCGTCTACACCGTCCCGTCGCTGGTGGCCTTGTCCCTGTTGGGCACAGAAAACTTCGCGTGGGAATCGGGCGCTTGGAGTACAGCCGCCGAGCGGATCGGGGGACCATGGCTTGGAAATCTCACGAGCGCTATGGGAATGATGTCTGCCGTGGGACTGTATTCCGCGTTGGTGCTGGTTTACAGCCGTGTGCCGTTCGTGATGGGCAGCGATGGTTATTTGCCGAAAGTTCTGATGAAGACCAATCGGTATGACGCTCCATGGGTCGCGCTCATTGTTTCGGGAATTGTTTACACGGTGGTCATCCTTGTATTCCGCGATCTCGAAGAACTGGCCGCCGCAGACGTGACGTTTTATGGAGCCATGATGTCCATGGAATTGCTCGCGTTTTTGGTCCTACGCTGGCGCGAGCCGAACTTGCCGCGACCATTCCGCGTTCCGGGAGGATGGGGTGCGGCGGTCGTGCTCTGCGTTATGCCGCTGCTATGCGTCGGTAGCGGAGCCTACTACCGGGCCGCCGAAGAGGGCGAAGGCGGTCTTTGGACCGTCGTCGGTATCGCCCTGTTCGTCATGGCGAGCGGCCCGATCCTGTATCCCGTCGCGGCGTGGTGGCGGCGAAAGGCGCAAACTCCCCATCAAATCAGTTGATCGGTATCTCAAGTTCTTGGTCATTGGAATTTGGTCGATGGGCCCTTTAATGTTCTGCCTCACGCTCCCGTCGGAGAACGCGGAACGATGACAGGGCGGCGGGACTAATTCGAAAGGGTGGCGATTGATGGCCAACGTGACGGGAGGCAACGCCTTTTGGTCGGTCGCGACCGATCGCTTGTTGGGACAACTGGAAACCACGGAGCAAGGACTGCCGCAGTCCGCCGCCAGAGAGCGGTTGGCACGCACCACGCAGTTGAAGCCGCATCGGGAATCCGCTTGGTCGCTGCTGCTCGATCAGTTCAAAAGTCCGATCATCATCTTGCTGTTTTGTTCGGCGGTGCTGTCGTTTTCGCTGGCAGTGCATGATGCTTGGGCCGAGTCGGAACCGTTCTCGCTCAGCGATGCACCGGATGCGTTTATCATCGTCTTCATTTTGATCGCCAGCGGTTTGTTGAGCTTCTGGCAAGAGCTCAGTGCGGCCGATGCCGTCGCGAAGCTGATGGGCATGATCGAAACCAAAGCGACCGTGATTCGCGATGGCCAAGATCAAGAGGTGCCGCTCGCGGAGATCGTGTCGGGCGACGTGATCCGGTTGCGAGCCGGTGATCTCATCCCCGGCGATTGCCGATTGCTTTCTGCACGCGATCTCTTCTTGAACGAAGCGGTGCTCACCGGCGAAAGTTTTCCCGCCGAGAAATCAGTCGCTGTGTTGCCGGAGCAGACGCCGCTGGGCCGACGCACGAATTCTGTGTTCCTGGGGACCAACGTCATGAGCGGCTTCGCCACGGCGGTCGTGGCCGGCACGGGGCCGGACACCGAATTCGGCCGAATCTCGGAGCGGCTCGAACACAAGCAGCCGGAGACTGGGTTCGAGCGAGGTATCCGCCACTTCGGCCAACTGCTGATCAAGGTGGTGCTGGTCATCACCGTCGTGGTGTTCGCCGTCAAAATCGGCGTTCAACAAAAGCCCCTCGTTGAGTCGTTGCTGGTCGGCCTCGCGCTGGCCGTGGGTATGACACCGCAACTGCTGCCCGCCGTCACCAGCGTGGTGCTCGCCGTCGGAGCCAAGACGATGGCTAAGCATCAGGTCATCGTCAAGCAACTGCTGGCCATCGAAAACCTCGGCAGCATGACGGTGCTGTGCTCGGACAAGACTGGCACTTTGACCGACGGCGTCATTCAACTTCATGAGACGCTGGATGTGGCTGGTCAGCCGAATGACCGTGTCGCGCGGCTCGCCTTTTTGAATGCCTACTTTCAAACCGGATTCGCCAACCCAATCGACCGGGCGATTCGTGATCGCAAAGAATTCGACACGTCCGGAGTCGAGAAACTCGACGAAATCCCGTACGACTTCATTCGCAAACGTCTCAGCGTCCGCGTCAAAGAGAACGGACAGAAGCTGCTCATCACCAAAGGGGCACTCGCGCAGGTGCTGGAATGCTGCTCGCAAGCGGAAACCGCCCGCGGCCAGGTGGTGAGTCTCGATTCGCTGCAAGCCGACATCGACCGCCGCTTTGCCGAGATGAGCAACGAGGGCCTGCGCGTGCTCGGACTCGCTGTGCGAACGGATGATGTGCCGCACATCAGCAAGGACGACGAGCGAAACATGACGTTCCTCGGCTTCCTCGCATTCGCGGATCTGCCGAAAGCTGACGCCAAGGAAACGCTCGCACAACTGAAGGAACTCGGCATCGGCCTGAAAGTCATCACCGGCGACAACCGAGCGGTCGCTGAGACCGTCAGCCGTCGAGTCGGCATCGAATCGCCGAGAATCGTGACTGGTTCTGACCTGCGTACGCTCGACGAAGACGCGATCCGCCAGCGTGCTCACGAAGCCGACGTCTTTGCCGAGGTCGAACCGAATCAGAAAGAGCAGATCATCCTCGCCTTGAAACACTCGGGCCAAGTGGTCGGTTATCTGGGAGACGGCATCAATGACGCCTCGGCGTTGCACGCGGCGGATGTCGGCATCTCGGTCGCATCGGCTGTCGATGTCGCTCGCGAGGCCGCACAAGTCGTGCTGCTCAAGCAGGATCTCGGCGTACTCGTGCAAGGCGTGCGCGAGGGCCGGCGGACCTTTTCCAACACGCTGAAGTATGTCTTCTTCGCCATCGCCGCGAACTTCGGCTACATGTTCAGTCTGGCTGTCGCGTCGTTGTTCCTGCCGTTCGAGCCGCTGCTCGCCTCGCAGATTCTGCTCGTGAATCTGCTGGCTGACTTCCCCGCGATGGCGCTGGCCACCGACAGCGTCGATCCAGAACAGATTCAGCGCCCGCGCCGCTGGGACACGCGCTTTATCGTCCGCTTCATGATGTCTTTCGGCTTCGCCAGTTCGATGTTCGACTTCATGACTTTCGGCGCGATGTTCTACCTCTTCAACGAACTCCGCACGACCGAGTCTCCTGAGGTTTTCGAGCAACTATTCCAAACCGGTTGGTTCGTGGAATCGACGCTCACCGGCCTGATGATCTTGCTGGTGATCCGCACGCAACGCCCGTTCTTCCTCAGTCGCCCGGGCCGATTGTTCCTCTTCGCCGAAGCATCCATCGCCCTTGTGACGGTGCTGCTTCCGTATTCTCCGGTTGCCTCGACGCTTGGCTTTGTCTCCCCTCCGCCAATGCTCCTGACGATCGCCCTGGTCATCACGCTGCTCTACGGCGTCGGCATGGAGGTCGTCAAACGCCTCTTCTATCGCCACCTCGCGGCGTAATGACTCGCCAACGACGTTCGTAATGGAAGCGGTCATTCGACGGACCCTAACCCGAAGCGCCAGCAAGGGCGGGCACGTCCATTCTGTAAGTCTCGGAATCCGATGCAGAGGCTTTCGCGACTCCGGTGCGAATCACGTGCTTCAATAGCCGACCGCACATCCATCCTTGCGCGGGTCGGTTCCGCCGTGCAGCACGCCGTTTTGGTGGTCGATGAGGATCGCTTGATAGCCGCCGAACGCTCCGCCGGGCCTTCCGAGTTGATGGCCGCGCTCTGTCAGAGTTTTTAACGTCTCTGCGGGAATGCCCCATTCGTGATCGACGGTACCGCCTTTGGCGGACATTGGCCGGCCGGTCGGGGTCGCGCTGCCGGTATGCTGCACGCGCGGATGTTCGCCCGCTTGCTGCACGTTCATACCGAAGTCGATCATGTTAACGAGCACTTGCACGTGACCTTGCGGCTGGAAGTCGCCCCCCATCACGCCGAACGTCAGCCAAGGCTTACCATCCTTCGTGACGAACGCCGGGATGATCGTGTGGAACGGGCGCTTGTGAGGCTCCAGCCGATTTGGATGCTCGGCGTCCAGCGCGAACAAGCAGCCGCGATTTTGCAACGCGAAGCCGACTTTGCCCGGCACGATCTGTGAGCCGAAACCGAAGTAATTGCTTTGAATGAACGAGCAACAATTTCGGTCCTTATCCACGACTGTCAGATAGATCGTGTCGCCGTGGGCCAACCGCGCCTCGACATCGCCAGGCGCGACTTGCTTGGCTGCATGAGCCATGTCGATGCGAGCGTCCTGCTTCGCGGCGTATTCTTTGGAAATCAACTCCTTTGTCGGCGGCGTGCCGAACGCCGGATCGAAATAGAACCGCGAGCGATCGGCAAACGCCAACTTCTTTGATTCGATCAACAGATGCAGATAATCGGGATGAAACGGGCCGAGCGACTTGAGGTCATGCCGCTCCAGAACATTGAGCATCTGCAAGGCGGCGATTCCCTGGCCGTTCGGCGGCAATTCCCACACGTCGTAGCCGCGATAATTCGTGCTGACCGGCTGGACCCACTCGGACGTATGATCGGCAAAATCCTGCTTCGAGAAGAACCCGCCGTTAGCTTCGCTGAACCGGACGATCTCGTCGGCGATTGAACCTTCGTAGTACACATCTCGTCCGCCCGCAGCGATCGCTTGATACGTCGCCGCGAGGTTCGGATTCTGAAAGAGTTCGCCCGCTCGAGGTGCGTGTCGTGGCGAGCGGGGGGCGTCAGCCCGCTGATTCGTCCCGTCACCTTGAGCATCTTCGCCGGCAATCAGAAACGTCTTCGCCGAATCGGGCCAGCGTTCCAAAGAACTCGCCGACGCCGCCCAGCTTCCGGCAATGATCTCGCTGACCGGAAATCCTTCTTCGGCGTGCTTGATGCTCGGCGCGAGCAACTGCTTGAACGACATCGTGCCGAACTTCGACCGCAGCATTTCCCAACCATCGACACAACCCGGCACCGACCACGACAACGGCCCCGAATCCGGAATCTCCTGCAACCCGCGCTGCTCGAAAACTTCACGAGTCAGCTTGAACGGACTGCGACCGCAGGCATTCAGCCCGTGCAGGCGCTTGGTCTTGGCGTCCCAATAGATGGCGAACAGATCGCCACCGATGCCGCAGCTCATCGGCTCCATAAGCCCGATCGCCGCACTGGCCGCAATCGCCGCATCGGCCGCGTTGCCGCCGGCCTTGAGCACGTCCAAACCAACCTGCGCCGCCAGCGGATGACTGGTCGCGACAATCCCATTTTTGGCGATCACGACAGACCGCCCCGGATGCGGCAACACGCGTGGCGGAGCCGCCTCAGCCGTCGCACGCGCCGCATCGAACGCGACAAACGATCCCCACGACATGACGATCACTCCCAGCCAACGAGTTTGAAAATGAGTTTGAAATGGTCCTCTGATGTGTCGCATGGCAGTTGCCTCCTGAACTACGTATCCGTCACGCTCCCGCGTGACGAGCCGGGACGTAAACGTCGTCATCACTCCACTCGGCTCATCACTCGGGAGCGTGATGGATACGTTGAAGCCCACTCCGCGAATCATTTCGTCAAGGGGACGGGTAAGCCAAACGGGCAAGTAGTCTCGGCATTGGAGAGCCGGTCGGCAAGCAGACGAGCCAATCACATCGTTGAACGAACGCGGGGATACTGACTTGCCGACGCCAGCCGTTGTCCGTCCGCGCTAAACGCCACGCTGCGG
>CAZPUJ010000361.1:0-2969 GCA_964589725.1 uncultured Planctomycetaceae bacterium | reverse complement strand
CAGGTTTTCATTCGGGCTGCCGATGCCATACGAGACCCACGCTCCGCAGCTTGGCCGACCTGGGAGTTCGCTGCCGGTTTGAATGAACGTGATCGCCGGGTCGTGGTTGATCGCGTCGGTGTGCATCGACTTCACGATCGTGATGTCGTCCACGATCGAGCCGATCTCCGGCAGCAGTTCGCTGACCAATGCTCCGCATTCGCCATGTGGCTGGAACTTGAACAGCGTCGGCGCGATCGGGAAGCGAGCTTGCCCGGACGTCATGGTCGTGATCCGTTGCCCGTTGCGAACCGATTCCGGCAAGTCTTTGTCGAAGTATTCCTCCATCTTCGGCTTGTAGTCGAACAGGTCCATCTGCGACGGCCCATCCGCCATGAACAGCCAGATGACTCGCTTGGCCGTCGGAGCATGATGCAGAGCCTGCATTATACCGGCCGACTCATTCACCGCCGGCTCCGCCAGCAGCGTTTGCGGCTTCATCGTCGAGGCCAACGCCGCTCCGCCGAGCCCGGCCGCGCACTTGCCGAAGAAGTAACGTCGAGTTTCTCGCAGTTGGTATTCTTGAATCGGGTTCATGGCTCTGTCCGTGGTGAGTGGTCCGTGGTCAGTTGTCGCAAGAAAACGAGCGTGGGTCATCAGCCGTCGGGCGTGTCGATCAATTGTTGCAGTCGCTCCGCGTGTTGCGGGCACAACCGTGAGCACCAGGATTGGTCGATCAAGCCGATGTCCAACAAATCCTGCAAGTGGACTTGATCCTTGCGACGATACGAATTCAGTTTCATCACCACAAGCGCCTCCAACGAGACCACAAAATAATTGTGAGCGGGGACGGATTCCGTCACGTCGGCCGTCGGCAACAGGTACGAGTCTTTGACTTTTTCATTAGCGAAGAGCAAATGCACGCCGCGGCTGGGCTTTCCATTCGGGCCGTCGATGAAAACGTGAACGCCATTGACGAAGTGGTACTCGAAGCCGACCCCTTCGAGCGCCTGCTTGATGGCATCGAAGTCGGAGCGGCGGACCAGAATGTCCACGTCGTTCGTGTTGCGAACCGCATCTTCATCGACGCGAGCCACCCAGGCCGCAACCGCGTTGCCTCCCGCGACGGCGTACGGAATGCCGGCCCGCTCCAAAGCGGCGGCGGCTCGGCACGCTCGTTCTTTGACAGCTTCCACGGCGTTGATCATCCTTGGCCACGAGAAATCGTGAAGCACTGCAACAGTCATGATTCGGTGACTCCCGGCAGCTCGATGTCATTGCCGAGATGGGGTTCAAATTGATCGAGGATCGCTTGGAACCGCTCAGCCAATTCGGTGGGAAGACGCTCTTTGAGGGATTTGTCAATCAGCCCGACCTGCAGCATGTCATCGAGATGCGTTTGATCCTTCAGCCGATACGACGTCAACTTCATGCGAACCAACGCTTCCAACCCCAACACCTGGAAGGCCTCTCCAGGAATCGATTCTTCGACGGAGGGAGTCGGAGCCAAATCGTTCGGTCGCACTTTTTCGCCGGCAAACAGGAGATGCACCGCGTCTTGCACTTTGTTCACCGGACCGTCCAAGAACAGGTCGATGCCGCGGACATGCCGATACCGGAAGCCCGCCGCTTCCATGGCTTTCGTCACGCCCGGCAAGTCCTCGCGGCGAATGAGCACATCGACATCTTGCGTGAAGCGATAAGCCGCCGGATTGGCCTGATTGATCCAGTGAATGACTGCGTTTCCGCCGATCACCGCATAGGGCAGCCCGGAATGCTCCAAGATGGCCGTGGCGCGGCGCAATCGTTCCTGAACCTTTTGAAACGCTTCATTCATTCGGTCCATGGTATCGTCGCGCAGTCGCGGCAATGTGAGGAAGTCGGTCGTCATCGCTTACTCCTTGGTGAGCGTCTCGTCCAAATTCAGTAGTAGGTTGCCCATCATGGTCATAGCGGCGTATTCGCTGGGGTTCAGCGATTCGTCGCGCTTTGACTCGCCGATGCTGAGGAGTTTGACCGCTTCATCGGCCTTGGCTTGGTAGTGAGTGTGTTGTTCCTGGAAGAGGGCGACGAGAACTTCCAACTCGGCGGGCGACGGTTTGCGGCCGGTGGTCCAGCGGAAGCCGTAGGTGAGGCGGTCGGCGGCGGTGGTTCCGCCTTCGAGCAGCATGCGGCGAGCGAAATGCCGAGCCGCTTCGACGTACTGTTCGTCGTTCATGGTGGCGAGGGCTTGCAGAGGTGTGTTGGTGCGAGCACGCCGGACGGTGCAGACCTCGCGCGACGGGGCGTCAAACGTCATCATCAGCGGGGGCGGGCAAGTTCGCTTCCAAAACGTGTACATGCTGCGGCGATACAGGGCCTCGCCGGTGTCGCGTTGAAATGTACTGGTGGTGCTGCCGACGAAGGCGACGGCCTCCCATAATCCGGCGGGTTGATACGGCTTGACGCTTTTGCCGCCGACCTTTTCGATCAGCAAGCCGCTCGTGAACAGGGCCGAGTCGCGAATGACTTCGCCGTCGAAGCGGAAACGCGGGCCGCGAGCGAGCAGCACGTTTTCCGGATCGCGTTTGACCAACTCCGGCGAGACGCGCGACGACTGGCGATACGTATTCGACGTCACAATCAATCGCAAGATGTGCCGCATGTCCCAGTTCTTGGGAGCTTCCTGGCGAGCGGGAGGCGTCGGCTCCCCGGTTGCCGCGATCGTCGCACCGCCACTCAAGCCAGCCGTTGTCTGACTCGTGCCAACCGGAGGGCTAACGCCCTCCGCTAGCGTGCTGGCATTGAAAGTCGGAGCCATGAACTCAGTGGCGAGCCAATCGAGCAACTCCGGATGCGACGGCCATTCCCCTTGAGCACCGAAGTCTTCGGCCGTCTTCACGATTCCTCGGCCAAAGAACTGTTGCCAAAATCGATTGACCGTCACGCGAGCACTCAGTGGATGCGACGGATCGACCAACCACTTCGCGAGGCCCAATCGATTCACCGGC
>CAZPUJ010000360.1:0-2724 GCA_964589725.1 uncultured Planctomycetaceae bacterium | reverse complement strand
CGGTGACGCTGATTCTCGGCGACAACATTTTCTACGGACATCAGCTTTCACAGCAGTTACAACGAGCGGCCGAGCGAGACACCGGCGCGACGGTCTTCGCGTACCACGTCCGCGATCCGGAGCGATACGGCGTTGTCGAATTGGATTCGACCGGCAAGGCGCTCAGCATCGAAGAGAAGCCGAAGCAACCGAAGTCGAACTACGCGGTCACTGGCTTGTACTTCTACGACCAACACGTCTGCGAGTACGCCAAAACGCTGAGGCCGTCGCCACGCGGGGAATTGGAAATCACCGACCTCAATCGCGTGTACCTCGAACGAGGCGAGTTGCAGGTCGAAATCTTTGGCCGCGGGACGGCCTGGCTCGACACGGGCACTCACGAATCGCTGACCGAGGCCAGTCAGTTCGTGAGCGTGCTGGAAACGCGGCAAGGCTTGAAGATCGCCTGCCCGGAAGAGATCGCCTGGCGCATGAAGTGGATCGACGACGACCAGGTCCGCCACCTCGCCGAGCCGATGAAGAACAACAGCTACGGCAGCTACCTGCTCGACCTCGTCACACGCGGCGAGTGATGCAGTTCGTAGTTCCGCCTTCAGGCGGCATGCACCGGCTCAAGCCGGAACTACAAACCTTGTTGCCGCAATTCGGTCGATGAAATATCGCGACGAAACTCGTTGGCGGGAATTTCCTCGAACAGCCCTTGCGCAGCGGCTGGCAATTCCAACTCGGACAACGTGCAGAACGCGTTGCCTCGGCAGCGACCACCGACCAAGAACCGGCAGCCGTTTGCGCGAATCTCGTCGAGCGCGGCGATCATGGCCGCTTCGCTGCGGCCGTAATACTTCGGCTGAACGATCCGCTCGGCCGTGTCGAAGCCAACCACGAAGACGACGTTGGGTAGCACTCGCGACTTCTCGACAAACGTCGGGGCGGCCGTCAGCGCGAGCGGCCGTGCGCGGAAATGACGGCAACGCTGCTCCAGCGTCAAGAAGTCGAGCGGAGGCTTGTCGACATTGACGACCGACATCTCAAACGCCGCTCGTCCGCCAAGCCTTCGTTCGGCAGCGCCTGCTAATTCCAGGTGCCCTTCGTGCAGCGGATTGAAGGCGCCGCACAAGACGGTTGCGGGAGTTCCCAATGCCGACGACGTCAGTTCCGAGACGATCTCGCCGCTCGGCAACGACCACGCGATCGGAATGCGACCGAAACAAACTCCCGAAATCAGCGGGTGAGCCGTGATCGCTTCGTGAGTCAGTTCGTCATTCATCGTCAACGCCAGATCGAGCGCGTGATGCACGCCGCACGCCTCGGCCGCCGCACGCAAGATCAAATTCGCGACCACTCGCTCTTCGCCCGCGCGATCGCGATGACCTTTGTCGAAGCGCACGCCGAACAGCCATGTCGCCGCAGTCGTCTGCGCCGCAACCCACACGCGATGTTCTCCGCGTTTCGGCCGATTGCTGACGAGCGACGCGGTGCAGCTCAACCCGATCGGCTGCTCCGCCGACGAGTCCAACTGCCAAGCTTGTCGCAGCGCCACCGTCGCCATCGCCAGCGCGGTCTCACGACTGCAAGACTGTTCCGGCTCGCGACCCAGCCAGTGCGTCAACGCCGACGGTGAATAAGGGACGACGGCTTCCAACAGCCATGCCGAGCCACCCGGCACCGCGAGCAAATCCGAAACCGCCAGGCTGCCTCCGCCCGTCACGGCGACGACGGCCTTGCGGCCACTGCCGTGAATCGCGGCGATCAATTGATGAGCAAGAGTTTCCATCATCACCGTCCGTTCGTAACCCCGCGTTCAGGCGGGACCGGCCGGCTGAAGCCGGAACGACGAACGCATGAGCCTACTGCCGTTCATGTCGCCGCCATAGAATCCCACACTCGACGACCAAATCAAACCCTGCAGGCCATATCCATGTTTCAGGTCACGCAACATATCGACTTTTGCTACGGGCATCGCTTGCTAAACTATGCCGGCAAGTGCCGAAACTTGCACGGCCACAACGGCCGCGCCGTCATCGTGCTCTCCGGTGAAGAGCTGGACGATCGGGGCATGTTGATCGACTTTTCGGACATTAAGCAAGTCGTGCGAACTTGGATCGACGAGCAACTCGACCACCGCATGCTTCTGCACGAGGCCGACCCTGCCCTGCCGTTCTTGAAGGAACTCGGCGAGCCACTGTTCGTTCTGCCGGTGAACCCGACGGCGGAAAACATCGCCAAGACAATCTTCGATTTTTCCCATTCGCAAGGCTTTCCGGTGATCGAGGTCTCGCTTTGGGAAACGCCGAACGCCGTCGCGACGTATCGAGCGTGAGCGTTCTCACGACCACCACATGCTGGCGAATAACAACACCAGACAGCACCCAGCCGCTGCCCCGGTCCGCTTGATCGTCGTACTTGGCTTCAAGTGGGCGGTTTGAGTCTCGGTGCTCTGGTCGCCGGCGCGAATCCGAATCTCGCACAGTTGTTGGCCGCTGCCGCAGGGGCGACGCTCGAACAGTTCCTGTGTCGCCACGTCCGGGCTTTTACTTGAGTTCTTGCCGGGAGTGTAATCTTGGAGCGGGCTTCGCCCGCAACCTAAGAAAGAGGGTTCATCCGCTTTGTCGTTGCAGATGCACCTTGTCGTAGAAATCGCGGGACAATTCCACGGTGGATTTTGGAAGGCATGACTCCGATGTCCAATGCTGGATTTCGGTCGTCGAATTCGGACGAAATGCC
>CAZPUJ010000359.1:0-11963 GCA_964589725.1 uncultured Planctomycetaceae bacterium | reverse complement strand
CATCGCCGGGCGTCCAGCGTTCATCGTGCCAGTGTTCATGAACGTGTGAGCCGGATCGTGATTGATGGCATCAGTCGAGAGCGACCGCACGATGCACAGATCATCCGCGCACTTGCCGCCGAGTTCCGGCCAAATCTCGCTCATCGACTGGCCGGATTGGCCCCATTGTTTGAACGGATGCTGCGGCGCGAAGCAGTTCAGCTTCTGCCCCTGAAGCTGAGCGATCTGCTGCCCCTTCGTAATCGACTCGGGCATCGGCTGACCGTGCAATTCAACCAGCTTGGGCTTGTTGTCGAACGTGTCGATGTGCGTCATGCCACCGGCCATGTACAGCCAAATGACCCGTTTGGCTTTCGGAGCGAAGTGCAGCGGATTCAGGACGCCAGTCCATTTTGGCACTTGCTTCCCGCTCGGTGCGTCCGCCGCGATACCGTCATTTGTCAGCAAAGAACCGAGAGCCATCGAACCCAAGCTGACTCCCGTGGTTTGCAAAAAAGCACGTCGAGCAATCGAAGTCGGAAGTCGCATGGCTATCCTCGTGGTCGCAAGGCGATGAGCTGAGTGATCGGACTAAAGCTATTCTCGACAAGACTCATTTTCTTTTCCACATCAGTCAGTGTCATTGCAACCTAAAGCGCGACTTTTGATGTTGTGCTTTTTAGCCCCGCGAGGGGCGGAAGATAGTAGCCCAGGGCGAAAGCCCTGGGATTGGAGCCATACGAAACGACCAAAGCCCCGGAGGGGCGAAAGAATCGATGTCAAAAACTGTGTCGCCCCTCCGGGGCTTTGCGGTTTTCTGTGGTCACAAACCCACGGCTTACGCCGTGGGCTATTACCTTTCGCCCCTGCCGGGGCTGACAAACTGCACAACTTCAAAACTTGGGCTCCAAGCTTCAATCAGAGCGGCATTCCCGCAGAGCCTCCGCGAACCGTTCGATCTGCCAGTCCGAGTCCTCTAAACCGACCGAGACTCGAATCAGATACCGCGAGATGCCACAGCTCTCGGCAAAATCCAGCTCGCGGTAGTGAGCCAGAAGCGTGAACGGGCAGCAGAGCGTGAAGCTAGTTCCCAGATTCGGGCCTTTGGAGACTTGCAGCGCGTCGAAAAACCGTTCGGTCTTTGCGGCCGCGTCGCGCAGCACGATCGAGAGTAACCCTCCGAAGCCGCCACTTGCTCGCTGATGCCGTGAATAATTTTCGAAATCGCCTCCTCCTCCCGGATAAAAGGTGTCGGCGACCTCAGTACGCTCGACGAGGAACGCGCACAGCCGCGAGGCATTGACGTTGATTCGCGGAATCCGTTCGGTCACGTCGCGCGAATTGCGTTCCAGCACGATCGCGTCCTCGCCGTAGAAGATGTCCTCGAACTCTTCGGCCAAGAGCGTCTTCAGCCGTTCGTAGTACGGCCGCTCGCGATTGAGCACCAGCGAGCCAGCCAACACGTTGCCGGCTCCGGAAAAGTATTTCGTAAGGCTGGTTGCGACCACATCCGCGACCGGCAGCGTGTCGAGATTTACACACGCCGCGAGCGTGTCGTCGATCAACAGCGGGAAATCGTACCGTAACGACAGCTCGCTGAGCCGGGCCACGTTAGGACAGGTCAGCAATGGGTTCCCTGGCAGTTCGACGAACAAGCCCAACAGTGATTCCGTTGCCGCCAAGCGCTCGACCTCCGCGATATCCCCCTCGGTGCCGCGTGGAAAAAACACGACCGCACGCCCCGACGGACGGAGCCGTGACAAACGCTCTTGGAACTTTAAGTTGTCGACGTAGGGAAACCCAAACTGAATGCTCCGCGCATCCGGCCGCAACTTCTGAAACAGTCGATAGGCCGTGAAGATTGCCGCCATCCCCGACGGAAACAGATAAACGTCCTCGGCCGAGCAGCCTTGCAAACCAGCCACTCGCTCGCGAAGCAATTGCTTCACACGAGCACCGTCGAGCATCGATTTGGCAGACGACGCGCGTCCGCTCAGCAGCGCCGCGGCCTGGCGCGAAGGCACGATTTCACCCGCGTGCTGCCAGAATGCTTTCGCCGTCTCTCGCGCGGCGGCTGGCATCAGCACTGCATGAAGGCCGTCGTCAAAACACGCCGCGGTGCGAACCCCCAATCCCGTTTCACGGAAAACAAACTCCGCACAGCGCCGCGCGACACGTTCCGCAGGAAACACGATCGCGCATTCACCCGGCCCAGCCAGCCGGCCTTCGCATTCCGCAAACAACTGAGCGGTGTCGGGATGAAAGCAGAAGCGCGGATACCCGCACTGCATCGCGCCGGTGACTGCCGGATCGCCCTCTTCATATCCGACGTTATCGCGCCAACGTGGTAAACAGACCGACACCGCGTGCCGCTCGTCCGGGATCGGCTGGCCCAGGTCTTCCCCGCGCCAGCGACTGACAGAATTCGGAGACGTCCTCAACTGAAGCATTCCTCTCGCGAACTAATTCCGTGTGATCGTCTCGTGCAGATTCAAGATCGTCCGCGCGATGCTTGTCCAGGCAGCGAGATCCGATTTGTCGAGGTCATTCGGAACGGGCCTCGCTCCGACGGCCAGCAGTTCGATGGCCGCGGTCGCGTCGGATTTGTATTCGTCAAGGTGCGATTGCAGCAGGCGTTCGAGGACTTCGACTTCGTTCGGCTTGATGCCGCGCGAAACGGCTCGGCGGAAAGCCCAGTCGAGTTTCTCTCTCGCCGTTGAACCGCCGAGTCTCAAAATGTTCTCGGCAAAGGCTCGCGCAGCTTCGACGTAACTGGGATCGTTGAGCAACACTAGCGATTGCAAAGGTGTGTTCGAGCGTGCTCGGTCAGCCGTGCATTCTTCACGGTTGGGTGCGTCGAAGGCCAGCAGGCTGGGATGCAGATACTGCCGCTGCCAGTGCGTGTAGAGGCCGCGGCGGTACAACTCCTCGCCAGTGCCATTCTGCCATTCGCGAGTCGGAAAGTTAAGATACGCGAAATATCCCGGTGGTTGGTACGGCCTGACGCTGGCGCCGCCAAGCTTTGTCACCAACAAGCCGCTCACTTGTAGCGCATTGTCGCGGACTAATTCGGCATCTAAACGAAAACGGCCTTGCCGCGCGAGCCAGCGGTTGTACGGATCGACCTCGCGCAGCTCGCGGCTGGCGACCGACGACTGCCGGTACGTTTCGCTCATCACGATCAGCTTCACAAGCTGCTTGACGTCCCAGCCCGACTCAATCAACCGCATGGCGAGATGATCGAGCAGTTCGGGATGACTTGGCCATTCGCCCTGCGCACCGAGGTCATCCAACTTCCGAGACAGTCCGGCTCCGAAGAACAGCTTCCACAACCGGTTGACGAACACACGAGACGTCAACGGGTTTTCGGGCGACGTGATCCATTGGGCCAGGTCATGCCGCGTGAGTCGTGCGATTTCACTGGTACTTTGGCGAGCGGGGGGTGTCAGCCCCCCGGTGGACGGCGTCTTGGCTCCCGATTCAACCGGGGGCCTGATGCCCCCCGCTCGCCTCAGGGACTCTTCGGTAAACACCGCCGGAAACGCGGGCGTCACGACTTCGCCGCTGTCGTCCATCCAGTTGCCGCGTTTCAGAATCCGAACCGGGCGCGGTGGCACGGCCATCGTGACGAGCGTCGTTGGGATGCGGGCATCGACGTCCTTGCGTGATTTCTCCAACTGAGCCAACTGCTGCCACGTCAATTCGAGCATTGGCGCGATCGAGTGGAAGTACACCGCCAGTTCTTTGCGTTGAGCCTCGCTGCGTTGCTCGACCGGCAGAGCGACAATCGCGGCGATGTTTGGCGGCGGAGCTTGTTCAGCTCGGACGGGCCGAGCCGACGTTGTCGCTGACAGCCGGAAGCGGCCAATCGTGTGCTGCGGGTTGTCGAGGTTTTGCAGCAGCGAGATCGTCAGCGTGGCACCGTCGCCGCCCGTGACATCTTGAGTTGTCTCGAACACGGCGGCGTTCGGCTTGCCGACTTGTTCCATCACGGCCCAACCCCACGTCTTGCCCTTCGCGTCGCCGTCAATCGCGGCGGCGACGGCCCATTTGCCGTACGGATTCGCTTCCGCCGCACCGGTTTGTTCATACGTTGCGGTTGCGTTTTGCAGAGCCACTGGCTGCTCGTCCCCTTCGGCCGGCTTGTGTTTCACGACGAATTCGGACAACACAAAATTGCCGTTACCCGCACGTCCAGGGCCTTTCTGCGGCAGCGAATCGTCCGGCAAGACCTCCAGGCGAAACGCCGTGATGCCTCGTGGCGGGTTCTTGACGATGAGCATGTACGTGTCGGTCGCCGGATTCGCTCCACTGGCCAGGATCGCGCCATCGTCGTTCAACTTGAGCGTCACGCCGTTCGCCGACATGATCGACTCCGGCTGGAACACCACCCACGGAACCTGCGTTTTCTCCCACTCGGCCTGCGCGGCGAGCAACGCGGGCGTCGGCGTGTCCAAAATCTTACGAACCGCGGCGATCTGCTGATCGAGCTTCGCGAGTTCGGCTTCTTGTTGAGCATTCGGGACTTTGATGTTCGGTCCCCAGCTTCCATCGGCGTGCGCGCCGGCATAGAGGCCACGCTCCTTGATGTCGGCGAAAAATGCCTCGAAACGATAGAAATCCTTCGTGGTCAGCGGGTCGAACTTGTGGTCGTGACATTCGGCACAGCCCAGCGTGATGCCCAGCCAAGTGCCGCTCGCATTACGAACTCGCTCGGCGATGTACTTCGCGAGGTATTCTTTGTCCTGCACGCCTCCTTCGGCGCTCATCATGCCGAGCCGATTGTAGCCCGATGCGATCTGTTGCTCGCGAGTCGCATTCGGCAACAAGTCGCCCGCGAGTTGCTCGATCGTGAACTGGTCGAACCGCTTGTTCGCGTTGAACGAGTCAATGACGTACTGCCGAAACGGCGAGACACTCATCTCCTGGTCGCCGTGATATCCAACCGTGTCAGCGTAGCGAACCAGATCGAGCCACCACATCGCCAGCCGCTCGCCAAAGTGAGGCGACTTAAGGAAGCGATCCACCAGCCGTTCGTAGGCGTCCGGCGACGAGTCGCTGACAAACGCCGCAACGTCTTCCGGCGTCGGCGGCAGGCCGATCAGATCGAAACTCAACCGCCGAATCAGCGTGACACGGTCGGCTTCCAACGACGGTTTGAGCCCCTGCTTGGCCAGCGAATCGAGCACAAACGCATCGATCGCGTTTCCAATTCGAATTTCGGATTTCGGATTTCTGGTTTCCGGCGGAGCCGGCCGCCTGATTGGCAAAAACGCCCAGTGCCCTTCGTACTTCGCTCCTTGCTCGATCCATTTTTTGAGGAGTGCGATGTCTCGTTCCGAAAGCAGCTTGCCACTCTCTGCCGGCGGCATGTGCTGTTCCGGATCGGCTGACGTGATGCGTTGGAACAGCTCGCTCGCCTCAGGCTTGCCCGGGACGACCGTCGGTTTCTTGGCGTCGGCTTGATCGGCTGGCGCCTTGTCGCCAAACAACCCTGCTTGCGTGTCGAGCCGCAGTTCGGCCTCGCGCTTGTTCTTGTCCGGCCCGTGGCAGAAAAAACAGTTGTCCGACAAGATCGGCCGAATATCCCGATTGAACTCGACGACATCCGGCAACAACCCCTTGTCGGCCGCTACAACGACATTCCCCAAAGCTCCGAGAGCTAATGACAACCAACAGATTGAACATAAACGCCAGGTTTGCATGCCAGTCACCCTCCCGCGCGAACAACCGCAGCTTCGAGCCGCCAGTTGAGCATCGTTGAGATTTTTAACGGCCAACAGGTTATCAAACCCGATGGTCGTCCTGATACGGCTCCGGATGCACGATGACCGTGAAATCCACGCCCGCCTGCTTCATGCAGTCCAGTAAGTCTTCGGGCGTGGATGCCTTCTCCGGCTGATACGGACCGTCCGTGTGATAAGGGAACCGCGCGTCCGCCGTTCCGGCGAAGCAATGCACGTGCGTGTCCACGATCGGCGAACGCTTTTCGTCGGCGACGATGAGAACGGGCGACTTCATTGCAGCAACGGTGGCGAAGCTCACCTTTGACACAGCACCCAAGGATTCACGGCGATGGAAGGAGCTTGTCATCGACCTGCCTCCTGTCGCGGAGCGACAACCGACGGTAGCCGTGGGTTTCAACCCACGGATGATGAGCGAGCAAATGCGTGTTTGTCGCGAAGCGACAATTGAAAGCCGGTGACGGCACAATCAATTGTCGCTCCGCGACAAAATCGTTACGTGACCGGTCTCTCACCGTGGGTTGAAACCCACGGCTACCATCAATCGTCGCTCCGCGACAAAAACCTCGGCGAATCGCGGAGGTTTATTTCTTCTTCAGAGTCGTCAGATACTCGACCACGTCGGACATCTCCTCGACAGAGAGCGTCTTGGCGAGGTCGGCCGGCATCAGCGAGACCTTTTGCTTGACGATCTCTTCGATGTCTTTCCGGGCGATCGTTTTCGTGATCGCTTCGGGGTTACGCAGCGTCACAGCGTCGGCGGTTTCGCTGATCAGGAGGCCGGTAAAGACGGTGCCGTCGGTTTGCGCGGCGGTGTAGCTCTCGTAGTTGTGGCTGATGCCGGCGCTGGGATAGATGATCGATTCCCACATCGCTTGGCGGCTGAGTTTCGTGCCGATCTCGCTGAGGTTCGGGCCGACGTCTTTGCCTTGGTTGTTGACGATGTGGCAGTTGTTGCACTTGGCTTCTTTGGAGGCGAACAGTTTTGCTCCGTTGCCGGAGTTGCCTGTTCGCTTGGCGAGTTCGCTCAGCGGCGGGAGCGGTTTGGCGTCTTTGCCGGCGGGGGCGGGGAAGAGCGTCGCGACGAGCTTCTGCTGAGCCGCGTCGAGCGGAGCCGAGGAGAGCGCCGCGGCCAGTGCCGGCGCGAACGTGTCATCGAAGGTTTTGCGTTCCGCCTCGGCGAGCTTCAGGATTTCGGTCGCTCCCGCCTTCGTGCGAGCGGCTCCCTTGATCGCTTGGCGGCGGATGTCGGCGGGAGATTTTTCATTCTTCACGATCGGCAACAACAACGGCGAAGCCGCACCGTCACCGGAGTTACTTAAAGCGGTCGCCGTCGCCAATGCAGCCCTCTCCCTCTCTCCCCCTCTCCCCCTCTCCCCCTCTTTCGGATTCAAGGCAGCGTTTAACAACTCAACCGCCCCTTTGTTCAACAACACGCGAATGGCATCAATCCCCACCTGGTCATCGGGCTTGGCCTGAGCCAGGGCGAGCAAATCGGCGTAGCGGTCGGTGACGTTGAACTTCTCGACCAGCGTGAGGAACTGCGGCTGTCCTTTCAGCGAATCGAGGACGCGGTTCAGCGCGGCCTTTTGGGCTTCGTTCTTCGAGACATCAAAGCCCTTCAGACGGTTGAGAGCCTCGGCCGAGACCAGGGCCACCTTCTGCTCGTCGCCGCTGCTGCCGAACGCTAGCTGCACCAGTGCGTCTTCCTTCGCTTGGCTCGCGGGGAGGAAGTCGAACGCGCGGAGGTATCGCGGTGCTTGTTCCGACTTCGTGTCCGAGTCAGCGATCATCAACGCGAGCAATGATGGAGTCTGCGTTGCTCGCGAACGCCAGATGATGTCCATTGCGCCTGGCGTCGTTTTGACGAACTTGCCGGTGCTTTCGCCGAGTGCGAAATACGCCTTGAGGCACGCATCCCAATCGTTGCCCGCGCCGATGCCGAGGGCTTCGAGATACCAACGGTCCTTGCCGTCGTGTTGCATCGCGAGCTTCGCCCAGAGTTCGGCTTTCTTCGGCGACTTGAGATTCCGAAGCGCGATCGCGCACTCGCGACGAATTTCCGGCGACCGGTCGCTGACCAATTTCTCGATCGCAGGCACGATCAATTCCGGAGAGTGCGACTCACGAATGGCTCGCAGGCCCGTGATGCGGATGTCGGGATTCGAGTTGTTGAGTGCTTCGGCAACGAATTGTCCGCCACCTTTCATCTTGGACAGCAGCCAAATCGCTCGCGCACGCAGCTTTGGATTGGCTTCGCTGTCGATCAAATTGGCGAGTTCAAGTTCGGCGGTTTTGCCCATCGAATGCAGCGCGGTCCAAGCGACATACCTCGTGGCTTCGTTGGGACTCTTCAGCGCGGCGATCGCGCCCTCGACGGTGCTGACATCGACCTTCGGGAATTTGTACGGGGTCTTCGGCGGAGCGACTCGGAAGAGGCGGCCTTTGTCGGCGTCGCCCATGCGGTGGCCACCCACGCCGGGGTCGTACCAGTCGGCCACGATCAGCGAACCGTCCGGTGCGACACAAACATCGGAAGGTCGAAACCAGTTGTCGCGTGCACCAACCAAAATATTGACCGTCTCGGCGGTGTAGCCCGCTCCCGACTTCTGCACCGGGTAGGCTCGCACCACGTTCGGCCCGGCGTCGCAGTGGATCACCTGATTCCGAAATTGTTCGCCCAGCAAGTCCCCTTCGTAAACGATGATGCCCGTCGGTGAGCCGGCTCCCGTTTGCAGCAGGTTCGGCACCACCCCCGGATCGTTCAGATGCCAGTGCCGCAGCGGGATTTCTTCTTCAAGATTCGTGCGCGGCGATTGCCAACCCGCGCCGGTCAGTTCGTCCTTGTAACCAAAATTGCCGAACTCCATCACGTAGTTGATACGGACGCCTTTGTTGCCGTCGTCGTCGTTGTCGCTCTGCCACAGCGTGCCGAAACTATCGACGGCGACTTCCCAGTTGTTCCGAAAATTCCAGGCCAGCGTTTCAAACTCGCTGCCGTCCAGGTTGCAGCGAAACACCATCCCCTCCTGATACGGCTTGCGCGAGTTGTTGACTTCGTTACCAGCAAGGTCCACGATCGGCTTGCCGTCCTTATCTTTGATCTGTCGACCTTCGTTGCCCATGTTGAAATAGAGCTTGCCGTCCGGTCCGAACACAAACGCATGAACGCCGTGATCGTGTTGCGTGCCGGAGATGCCGGTGAACATGATCTCTTTGCGGTCGGACTTCAAATCGCCGTCGTCATCGAATAGCGAGAAGACCTTGTCGCCGCACGAGATGATGACGCGGTAGCCGTATTTGGGTTGCAAGCTGGCAGCTTGCACCACGAAGGGCAGCACGCAAATTCCGTGAGCCGAATCGACGTCCTTGCCCTGATGGAAGACGGTCTGCTTGTCGCTGACACCATCGCCGTCGGTGTCTTCGAGGATCAGGATGCGATCCCCTTCCTTCCGCTCGCCGAGGCGATGCCGATAGTTCACAACCTCGCAGACCCAGACTCGGCCCAGATGGTCGATGTCGATGCTGGTCGGATTGAGCATCGCCGGCTTCGAGTCTTCACTGGAGAACAGCGTCGCTTCGAGCCCCTCGGCGACATCCAACCCTTTGACCGCATCCTTCGAGTCGCGACTTCCAACCGCCGCCGTCTGTCCGCCGCCGGCCGCTGATGCCACAAGGTATTTCGCATCCGGCTTGTCGGTGAACACGAAAAATCGCACGGTCGAGCCGCAGCCTTGATTCGTCCCCTGGCTGTCGAGCCCCGCTCGGGCTTTGAACTTCGTGAAACCATGCCCATCCGGCAGAGTGAACTCGATCACGGAGTTCGCGTGCGTGCCGATGCCGTACTCGACCTTCTTGCCGTCGATGCTCAGCAAATCACCGCCGCAGTTCGCGTTGACCTTCACCTCACCGAATCCCGCCGAAGCGGACTTCCACTTCAATTGGGTGAGCTTCTTCTCGCCGTCCTTGCCGATCACACGCGGCTCGGCCCAATCGGCCCAATCGCAGCCGAAGCCGTCGCCGGCATCCGTCGCCACCAGGAACAGCGACTTGGCTGCCGTGATGTCGACTTCGACATCCACCGCGTGTCCTTTGGTCTCTGCCGAGACCGTCTTGCTGTCAAACTTCGGCTCGGCTCCCAGAAGCGCCGCAGACAGCATCGCCGTCGTCATCGCGATTGAAATACATGTTCCGCACACCAATCGACCGAGACGCTTCATCGTCAGCTTCTCCGCAAATGGAAGGCCGAATCTCTAAGCACCGCACGAGGCTCAGAATGGTAAGCGGCGAGCGTGGTGCTCGCTACAGACGGCGAGCGCCGCGTGAAGGAGGACGGGCACTCTTGCCCGTCTTGTTCGAAGCCAGGGATCGAGTTCGTCGCGGCCGCTTGGCCGGATGAGACGGGTAAGAGTGCCCATCCTCCTGAGGCTCGCGGCGTGACGCAAAACGACTTGATGATGCTGATCTTACCGAACACACTCAGCCGTTCATTCGTGACGGCTGACTTCCACGAATATCACCCCGGATGATTTCTTGTTGTCATCCGTCGTGACGGAAGCCTGCAAACGGTTTGGCCCGTGGGGCAATTCGACGGCTTTGATCGTCGCCGTCCTTTGGCCGACTTTGACCTTCTGAGATGTCAACACGTTGCCCAGTGCGAAATGAACCGTCGCCGGGGCGCTGACCGGTTTGAAGCGGAGCGTGATGTCGTACGTCCCCGCTTTCGTGACGAGCACTTCCCAAAAACCTTCGTCGTCCGCGCCCCAGTTGGCTCCGCGCCAGTCTTGGCGAGTGAGTACGACCGGGTTCTCGCGCGGGGTGCCAAGTTGAATCGGCGGTGGCGCGTAATTGTCAGGTCGCGTGTGGCTGACGTCTTCAAACCACTGTTCGTACTGCCTCTGGAGTTGCTCGACGACATCAAGATGTTCGGCCGCGACGTCGTGCAGCTCGAACGGGTCGGTTTGCATGTCGAAGAGTTCGAACTTTGGTTCTCCAGGTGGCGGCTGCTCGCGGCCGAAGCCGCTCGCGCGGACCAGCTTCCAACGTTGATTGCGAATTGCGGCGTTGTGCCATTTCACCGGCACGTCGCCTCGATGGGACTGCGAGACCAGCACGCGATCGAACCAACTAATCGGGCCTCGCTCCAGCAATCGACGCAAGCTGCGGCCGTCGAGCTTCAGGCCGTCGGGAACTTTCACGTCGCACACATCCAGCAGCGTCGGCAGCACGTCGATGTGCGCGGCGATCAGGTCCGAAGCGACTCCGGCCGGAAACCGCTTCGGCCAGTGAGCGAAGAACGGCGACTTGATGCCGCCGTCGTACACGTCCGACTTGTTGCCGCGTAGCCCGGCGCTGTAGCCGGGAGTCGCTCGGCCATTGTCGGTCATAAAGATCACCAGCGTGTTGTCGGTCAGTTTCCGTTCGTCCAGCCACGCGAACAGCCGCCCGACGTTTTCGTCGAAGTTGCTGATCATGGCGTACACGCGGGCCTGTGTGTCGGCGTTCATTCCCTTCGGGACCGGATTTCCTTCCGTCTTCGGAAAGCGCGCCGCCGAGATGTCCTCGCGCCGATATTTCTCCAGCCAATCGCGCGGCACGTCGTCGAACGGTCCGTGCGGCGCGTTGGTCGGCAGGTACAAGAAGAACGGCCGGCGTTGTTTCGTGACCGCTTCGGCCCAGGTCATCGCTTCGCGGAAATAGATGTCGGTGCAATAGCCGGACTGCGGCTCGGCATGGCCGTTGCGAAACAAGATCGGATCGGTGTACTTGCCCTCGGCTCCCGGCGGATCGCTGGGCTGACCGATGCCGCCACCGCGATGCACGAGTGCGTGCTCGAAGCCTTGATCCATCGCTCGCGATGGGTACGTGTCGCCGAGGTGCCACTTGCCGAAGATGCCGGTCGCGTATCCGGCATCGTGCAGGATTTCGGCGATCGTGACTTCGTCCGGATCCATCATGGCTCGGCCGCGATACGTGTCGATCGCTCGCGTGCGGTAGTTGTAGCGCCCGGTCATCAAGCTGGCTCGCGTGGGTGTGCAGACCGGGCTGACATAAAAATTCATCAGCCGAGCACTCCGCGCCGACATCGCATCGAGGTGTGGCGTCTGCACGATCGGGTTGCCCTGCACACCCAGATCACCGTACCCCTGATCGTCGGTCATGATCAGAATCACGTTCGGCCGCGACGGCGCCTCCGCGGCCACGAGCAACGAGACATTCCACGCCAACAACAGCAACCAC
>CAZPUJ010000358.1:0-9469 GCA_964589725.1 uncultured Planctomycetaceae bacterium | reverse complement strand
TAGACCAAGATGCCGGATGCGGCGCGATGTGCCGGCGAGTGCTCGCACGGTGCGCGGGCCGAAGCCCAACGGATTCGTGCTGAAGTCGTAATCGTTGAAGACGCTCCAAGCCCAGCCGATGACCGCGTCGGCGTGAATGTGCGGCGAGTAATCGAGGTCGAGTTCATCGCGCAGCCGGTCACGGATTTCGACGATGGCCTGTAAGTCGTCGAGCCCAAAGGCATCCGTGGTGCCCATCGTGGCGATGATCGCGGCCACCTTGCGGCCGCTCTTTAGAACGTCGCGCAGCATGGTTTCAAGCAGACAGGTCCGAATTTCGTTCTCCGGCGTCGTCGGCACTTGAATGACGTTTTGCTCGCCGATACCCAGCCAGCTCGCAACCGTCGTGCAGCCGTAGTGCGCTCTGTCGGAACAAACGATCGCAGCCGGTTCGTGGAGTCCCGACTGAGCCGTACCCGGACACGCTTTCTCCAAACCGATTTTGGCTCCATACAGCAACGTCCCGGTGCCGCCGAATGTGAACACACCGCGCGACGACTCAACCGGATAGCCGACAAGGTCCGCAGCCATCGCGGCGACTTCGACCTCGGCCAGTGAGACTCGTCGACCGCTTTCGTCGCTGCACATGTTCGGGTTGTAGATCGACGGCAACAGCCCGCCGATGATGCTGGGGATCGTCGGCGCCGGGACCACGTTGACTTGTGCTCGCGGATGTCCCGAGATGAACAAGCCCGACAAGTGTTCGACCAATTCCTGGCTGACGTGCTCCAGTGTGCTCGGTGAGTCCACGACTCGCCGCTGTTTGGCCGCGTCGTAGTCCAGCGTCTCCGGCTTGCCGAGCAACGGGCTGACCGACTTCATCCGGTCGACCTGATCGAGTGCTCGCAAAAACGAGAACACGAAGTAAGCGTCGTGAACTCGGTCGGAGATCGGCTGTGGAAACGCTTGCCGCAGTCCGTGAACAATTTCTTGGTAAGGTGACGTCATGTGCGAACTCCGAGGCGGACAATCGAGGATGACAGAAAAATGCGGGACAGAAAAATCAGATCATCGCATTTTCCTGTCGTGGGTCAGTTTGTAGTGACCTGATTCATCGGGTGAGCGGTTCGACCGCATCAATGCGGTCACTACGAGCGAAACTGACCGATGACCCATTTTCCTGTCCCAAATCTTCCTGTCTGATCGTCTTCCGTTCGTTCCCGCGAGTTGACCGGACGGCATCGGCCCACTACAAACCTTGACCTGAATTGCGCGAATAAATCCGTAGGTCACCGTTTTCAGTATGCGAGGTCAGGATCGAATATGGGACGCATTGAACGACAACGCGAATTGGCTCGCAAGCGGAAACGTCAGCAACAGTTGAAGAAGTTCCGCATGAAGTTCGCCAAGGCCAAGTCTTCAGGCGAGAGGGAAGCCATCACGGAGAAGGTTTTCCGCATTAGTCCATTCGCAGTGCTGGAAGCTCCGGCCGCAAGCGCGAAGTAGTTTGTGAGCGACGGACTTTGTGAGCGACGGACAAAGCCATTCCTGCGGCCTGATGACGCTCGCTCGTCGGGTTGTTTACTCTTGCTGCGACGAGTCGCTTCAATCTTTCGTTTTCGGCCGCAGCCGCACGACGTCGTCAACGATCGTGACCTTGATGTCGAGCGGCTCGAATAGCTCTTTGAGGAATTTGTCCGCGGGTACTTCCTTCACATCGACGTCGAGTTTGTTGTCGAGCTTGATGCCGGCCAGTTCGAGTTGCACCGAATCGTAGTCGAAGCGGATTCCGTTGCCCTTGAACGAAGCGATCAATTCGCGAACCGTCGCGGACGCGGTCAGCGTGACGGTGGTGTCGCGGAGTGATGCGGGCTTGCCAGTCTTGTTTTTTTTGTCCGACGTGCCACTCGGTTCGGTAGTCTTCGTGGAATCCGGTCTTGTGGGCGGGAGATCATCCGGGATCGCCACGACGCGCGCGGCAGCACTGTCGGAGTGGAACTCGAATGTCGCGTTAAATTGGATCAGCAACAGCGACAACGCTTCGACCGCTGTGACCTGTGGCATCGCCGAGCCGGCCCACAAGTCGTGTGGCAGATTCGAGAGGTCGTCGATCTCGAACCGAAACTTGTCGGCCACTTGCTTCAACAAATCGCGCGGGCGGTCAAGGTCTTCCCAAACGAATGTTTTCGGTTGAGCGAGCGACGTCGAACGTCCTCGCCACACCGATTTGTCTTTGGCATCCTCGCTCCTGGCTTTCGTAGCCGGCGCCAGTTTCGCCAGTTCCTTCGCTCGCAGATCGATGAGCGTTCGCAGTTTTCCTGTGGAGCCCGCCGGGCCGATGTAGACGACGTTGCTGATGATGACCGTCTCCGCGCCAACGGATTGAGCCAGCTCGGCGATCACGTCTCGCAACGGAGTTGGCGGCAGCGACAAGTCGATCTCGCGCGTCGGATCGATGCGCCGGTCGAGCAAGATCGCCAGCTGGCTTTCCTTCGACAGGTCCCGCACTACGTCGCGCAGCGTCACGCCGCTCCAGGCACGCCCGACCTTTTTCGCGAGAGCGTCTTGAAACGGCTTGCCGAATAGAAAGCTCTTTGCGTCTGCGGCAAGAGTGCAGGTCGCAACCCAACCGATGGACGACAGAACGAAGATGACTTGCCACGCCAGCCGGACGCGCCAGTTTTGCTGGTGCGCTGGTCTAGCCGCGGAGCGGCGGCATCGTGTAGCCGGGGGCGTGAGCCCCCGGAAATGGGGACAAGTCATGGCCAAGCCCCGGAGGGGCGACACCTGAGCGTAGACCATCGTTTCAATGTCGCCCCTCCGGGGCTTGGCCACTGAATAATTCCTGATTCCGGGGGCTTTCGCCCCCGGCTTTATGATGTCGCCGCTCCGCGGCTCAAGAATGGGCAGCGTCAATAAACACCTTCGAGGGATTGCGGTGCTGCCTGAACAATGTCCCTCGCTGGCGCGTCGGGCTAGTGAATCATTTCGCCGCGAACCGATCATGTTTCGTCCCTTAATCGTCCAGCTTAGGCAATCCGACGCGCGGGCAAAGTTTCAGCAATGGGCATTCGAGGCACCGCGGTCGGCGAGCCACGCAAATCCGGCGGCCGTGATGAATCAAGCGATGCGAAAAGTTGATCCATTCGGACTTCGGCAAGAGCGCGATGAGGTCTCGCTCGATCTTCTCCGGATTCGTGTTTTTGGTCAGCCCCAACAATCGCGTGATTCGTTTGACGTGCGTGTCGACCACCACTCCGGAAGGCACACCAAATGCGGTCCCCAAGAGTACATTCGCTGTCTTGCGACCGACTCCGGGGAGCGATACCAAGTCGTCCAAGTTGCGAGGCAACTCGCATTCAAAACGGACTACCAGTTCATGAGCCATGCCACGCAGATTAGTGGCCTTCGCACGGAAGAAGCCGGTCGATAGGACAATCTTCTCGACGTCTTCTTGCTTCGCATTTGCCAACGCAGCGGGAGTCGGATACTTCGCGAACAGAACCGGCGTCACCAGATTGACTCGCTCGTCCGTGCATTGAGCGGACAGGATCGTAGCGACGAGCAATTGAAACGGGTTCGCGTGGTTCAATGCACACGTCGCGTCCACGTAGGTCTTGGCCAACGCGCGAGTGATTCTGAGGGCACGTTGCTTTCGGTCATCGCTGGCGGACACACGACCGGACTTGGACATGCTGAAACTTGTCGAACTGCGGAGTTGCTCGTGGACTTGCGGATTCGGCCGACCCTAAAATCCGCCTAGTGATCGGCGATCACTGTCGAGGACGATGGTCGTGATTGCAAGTTGGTGGAGTCAGTTGTCCGTCGTCTGCTGTCGACATCGGCCTCGCGCGGCCAAGTCTCACATTAACCCGGAGCGTGAGAGAGGCACTGTTACCTCGGCCCTCGCTTACACTTCGGGTTATTCAAGGGGTTTTCCAAATGTGTCAGACTTCGCCGTGCGACGTATAATTTCTCAGTTGCTGCCTCCCCACAACTGACAACAAACAACTGACCAAGGACACTCCCATGCCGGACGGATACGCACCGCAGTACCTCGAAGGATTGCGGTTGTTCAACGAGGAGGAATTCTTCGAGGCTCACGATGTCTGGGAAGAACAGTGGTCCGAGTCACTGGGCGACGAGAAAAGGTTCTTGCAAGGTCTAATTCAAGCGTCGGTGTCGCTGTTTCACTTCGGTAATGAGAATTTTGGCGGTGCTCGAAAGTTGTACGAGTCCTGTCGCCAAAAGCTCGACCCGTTCCGACCGAGTTTCATGGGGATCGACTTGGAATCATTTCTGGCCGATTACCAGCGTTGCTTCCAAGAGTTGCTCGATCACACACAGCGGTATCCGACGGACATTCAGCTTCGTGACGAGTTGGTGCCAAAGATCGCGATGCCATAGGACGGATTGATAATCCGTCCCACAAGATGGGAAACCGCATGAGCGAACCGTTTGATATGCAAGAGGAACTCGATCTTTTCAGCGGCACGGCTGCATTGTTCCCGTTGCCGAACGTCGTGCATTTTCCGCAGACGTGGCTGCCGTTGCGCATCTTCGAACCACGCTATTGCGAGATGCTGGCCGATGCCTTGAATGGCGACCGAATGATCGCGATGGCGTTGCTCCGTCCGAACTGGGAACCTTGGTATCAATCAGAGTCGGTTGAGATTCATCCGATCGTTTGCCTCGGACGCATCGCCATGGAAGAGAAATTGCCCGACGGTCGATTCAATCTCGCGCTGCGTGGCTTGTGCCGAGCACGCATCGACACAGAACTCGAAACCGATCTTCCGTACCGAACGGCTGAGCTGACGTTGCTGCCGGACCATTATTCCTCCGTGCCGACCATCGACCGACGACACCGGCAACGCGAGCTGTTGTCCGGCGCGATGGAATTCCTGCCGGAACTTCAGTCCGACCCGCTGCTGCATCAACTGCTCGAATCCGAAGTCCCCCTCGGTGTGTTGTGCGACATGCTGGCTCATTCACTGGGACTGAGCACAAACGATGCTCAGTTGCTGCTGGACGAACCGGATGTTGACATGCGCAGCGACCTCGTGCTCGATCATCTGCGACGCAGACAACGCCGAGACCCGACCGTGATGTCTCAACGGATGTTCCCACCTCAATTCAGCGCGAACTGATCCATGGCCGACGCGGCTGGTTTCGCAACGTAACGTGTCGTTCATCGCTTTCGATCCCTTACCTCCCGAAGACGAAGCGGAAGGCCATTACGAGATCATTCCCGATCTGGTGGTCGAAGTCGGCTCGCCGAACGACACGTATTACGAACTCAGCAAGAAGATCGAGGAACCACGATGAAGACATTTGCTCTTCGGGCCTCAGTGAGGGTTATTCGGTTTCACGTTAGGTGGCACGGCAAATGACTCGAATCGCTACCTGTTTGATCCTCTCATTGTTTTTCCACCCGGGATTTCTCTTCTCCCAAACACTCACCTCACGAGTAAACATTCAGGAGTTGGATGAAGTCGCTAAGAAATACTCAATCCAAGTCGTTGCTTCCGATCTCAAGCTGCCGGTCAAGGCAATCTATGGAGTGCTCCAGGGCACCGAGGCCACAGAGAAGGAATTGCGCGCGTATGCTCCACTCTTTGTGTTCGAGTTTAGCCTCTATCCGCCAAACCTCATTCAGCGGTCGAAATTGCAGCGGGTTGTCTTGTGCAAAGAACTTTCTTTCGAATCCCAACTGCGGAACGCTATCCCCGACTTCGAAAATGCCACGCTGTAACTGGACGTGAGTCGCGGATCATCCAGCAAGAACTATCTCCGAAAAGTAATTCACCACGAGTTCTATCACATCATTGATTTCTACGATGACGGCCACTTGTATCAGGATGAACGATGGGCGGCTTTGAATTCGCGCGACTTCAAATACGGTACTGGTGGCCGCAATGCTCAAGGCGACAAGGCCACGTCAGTTTTCGCGGACAAATACCCAGGGTTTCTGAACCATTATTCCACGACCGGTGTCGAGGAAGACAAGGCGGAGATCTTTGCCAACCTAATTGTCGACACCGCGCACGTCGAAGCTCGGGCCGACAAGGATGAAGTCATCCGCTTGAAGGCCGAGCGAATGAAAGCCTTGGTGTCCGACTTTTGCCCCGCTGTCGACAACAAGTTTTGGGCAACAGTCCGGACGACAAAGCGGCCGGCTGACTAGTCCTCGTCGCCATCGTCGCGCCTGCCTGGCTGTTGGAATGCTGACTGACTTTCGTTATGGAAACACGCCCGGCAACGGATTGGCGGACCGCTTACTGGCGTTCTGAAAGTTTTCTCCGACGAGCGTCGCCAACGTCGGGGCGACTTGGCTGAGCGTGACTTCGACATCGCTGCGAACACCGAGCGGCGGCGTGTCGGGACCGAGTACTGCCAGCCAGATGAACTCCGCTCCTTCAATCTTCGCGCCGTGATCGGTCCAGTCGCGAATCGTCGAGCCTCGACCGTGGTCAGGAGCGATCACCAGTGATGTTTGGTCTTTGTATTCCGGCAGCGATTGTAACAGCTCCCACAGCCGAGCTAAGAAAGCGTCCGCTCGGTGCGCGGCATGCAAGTATCGGTCATAGCGCCGCGCGTGGCCCCATTCGTCAGTCTCGCCCAGGCCGACAAACAGGACGCGCGGCTTCTGCCGTTTCACGTATTCGATGGCCGCGTGCATCGTCAGCGAATCGATTTGATTGTTCGGCCACAGTACCACCGTGTCGGCAGTCAAATCGTTGAGCAACCGCTCGCGGTCGGTCAGGAACTCCACCGGTCCGGGGATCGGCGCGACGCCGGCCTGGACGTAAATTCCACTACGCGGTTGATTGAGGATGAACGGAAATACGTCCCACGTGGCGATCGCGGCGACACGTCCCTCGAAGCTCGGCCGGCGGTTCAGAAACTCCAGCACGTTGACGTGCGGGTTCGGGAACTTGTCGTTCGATTTGATCTGCTCGTCATCGGCGAACCCGCAGAACATTTCGCTGTATCCGGGATACGAAAATTTGTGCGTGTTCGTCAGCTTGGCGGGAGCGTTGCGAGCTTGATCTCCGAAGATCTGCCCTTGTTTGGCAATCGTCTTCCACACAAACGGCAGCAGGAGTTCGCGGCGTGCTTCTTCCGCCTCGCGCCAAAAACGCTCCTTGAACTCGTCCTGGCGATCCACTCCAGCGTCCTTGTTGAGAAACAGTGCCTGCGCCCCGCCGAAGAACTCCTGCCAGCGGAATCCATCCCAAGTGACATAAACGACATTGCGGCCGCGGTGCGGCAGTTTCGCGTCGTCAGCGACGGCCAGGCAAGACAGACTTCCAGCCAATAAGACCAACAGAGCGAAACCGGGCACACGCACGAGACACCTCGTTCTTCGGGCTGCGGCAAGTCCTGAGTCCGCATCCTGTTTGCAGGGTTGCGATCCGCCAGCGCACCGATAATGTGACACTGCGAGGACGTCAAAGTGAACCGTCCGTTCGGCGAAAGCTCAAGCCTCCGCATCTCGGCGAGTCACTGCGAACGAACTGAAGAGAAGACTGTGATATGAAAGTGTACGTTCTGGGACTTCTGCTGTTGGTCGCGGTCGGCGTGTTAGTCGCCATCCTGAACCGCGACATCACGCCGTTGTCTCCGATCAAGATGGATGAAGAGGTCGTCTTTTATCCCACCCTCGGTTGGCCGGTCGATGAGTCGCCCCATGCCGACTGGCATGTGGAGATTCACGGCTGCATCTTTGAAACCGGTCCCCATGCGATTGGAGTGAAATTGATCGGCAACTTGACCGGCCTGGACGATCAGTCGCTCGACGAGAACGAGGCCACTCTGTTTCGCCAGCGTGCCGAGCTGTTCGCGGTCGACAACGAGCGAGGCAAGGCCGTCCCGATTCGAATCGGCGGGAAAACCTTCACACTCCCCGAGTCGGCCGCGAACGGTCATTTCCAGCAGCGACTGCGGCTGACGGCCCCCGAAGTAGCCGCCGCGTCGCAGGGACAATTCCGCGAGTTGCAATTCTCGGCCGTGTTGCGGAAGGACGATCGGCGTCACTTTTCCGGCACCGCGCATCTTGTGCCTCGACCGCCAATCGTGCATGTCATCTCCGACATCGACGACACGATCAAGATCTCCGAAGTCCGCGACAAAGTGGCCTTGCTGAAAAACACATTTTGCCGGCCCTTCCGGCCGGTCGTCGGAATGTCCGACTTGTATCAACGCTGGGACGGCGCGCGTGCGCGCTTTCATTACGTATCGGCCAGCCCGTGGCAGCTCTTCTCGCCACTGGAAAACTTCCGGCGCGAACACCACTTTCCCGCCGGCACGTTTCACATGAAGTTGTTCCGAATCAAGGACCGCTCCGCGCTCAACCTGTTCGGCGGGCAAGAGGAATACAAGCGCGGCGTGATCGAACCGCTGCTGAAGCAGTTCCCGCGGGATCGCTTTGTCCTGGTCGGCGACTCGGGCGAGCAAGACGCGGCAATTTACGCGGGGCTGGCGCGGGACTACCCGCGGCAAGTCACGCACATTCTCATTCGCAACGTGACCGACGAGCCGCTCGATGTCTTTCGCGAAACGTTCGCCGAAGTCCCTGATGATCGTTGGCAGGTGTTTCGCGACCCATCGGAAGTTGCGGTCCAAATACCCTCGGTAGCGAGCGGCCCGGCGGGGACCGAGTCCCACTCCCAAGAAACGTCCACAGGAAATCACAAGCCATGAGCATTTGGCAGTACGCCGATTGCCGATTGGATCGACTTCGTGCCAGAGCACGCTCGCGTCACGTTGGGTGAGGGGAACACGCCTTTGGTGCGGTCGCGGCGGATCGGACCGCAAGCCGGGCTGGCGATGGCTCAGCGCCCGGCACGAACGTTGAGGCACACAACACGCACACTGCGACAAAGCACAACGCGGTGCCTTTCGACAAAAGCCCGAAGCGTCAGCGAGGGACGGAGGTGAAAGTCCCTCGCTGGCGCTTCGGGCTTGTGTGTTGATCCCGCGAGATTTTCCAACGGAACCGAGTGAGCGAATTCAATCGTCTGAGCGACATCACGACCATGAGGCCACGGAAGCATGAGCGAAGGGTCATCGAAGTTTTCTTCAGCGTGTGAACGCCTTTCGCGCGGCTACTTTGTCTTCACCGGCGCGACGATGCGCGTCGCGTGTTGCTTGTTGTAATACACGGTGTTCTTCGCCACGACGGCGTTGGACGGGAACTCGATCGTCAGTGGCTCGCCGGTGTTCGGATTCGGCTCAAAGAACGGAGCGCCGGTGCTGGCCACGGTGACTCGGATGCGGTGGGCTTTCGCAAAGATTTGACTCAGCCAACCGATGTCGAAGGCGACCTTTTCGATTTTTTCGGGCTCGAAGAACACTTCGCGATCAAAACCTTCGCGATAGCGGGCGCGGCGGACGTAGTCGATGATCAGGATCGAGCGACCGTCGGGGTAGACATCGCTCACGCGGACAATGAAGTCCGTGTCCTTGGCTGTGGATGAGACGAACA
>CAZPUJ010000357.1:0-9238 GCA_964589725.1 uncultured Planctomycetaceae bacterium | reverse complement strand
CGGTTCCTCAGCGAGGCGTACTGGAGCGTCGAGCTGCGCTAATTTTTGATTTTCGATTTTTGATTTTCGATTGAGATGGCACTGCCAATCAAAAATCGAAAATCTCAAATCGAAAATCGTCTGGCGGTGTGCTCCTGGGAGAGCAAGCGGCCTCCAAAACCGCTCGATGGGGTTCGAATCCTCACGCCGTCGCTGAAAGTAGCCATCACGTTCCACGTGATGAGCCTCAAAAGTTTGACGAGGGAGGCTTCATGAAGCGTTCGATTTTCTCGTTTGAAAGGCTCATCACGCGGGAGCGTGATGGCCACATTGCCCTGCGGGTGTGATGGTGACATGGCTGTCCTGTAAACAGCGGAACGGGGTTCGATTCCTCGGCAGGGCTTTTTGATGAGTCGTAGCTACGCTCGCGAGAGCGTGGGAAGCTCTGGTTGGGGCAGAGCCCTTGCGATCACCCACGCTCTGGCGAGCGTGGCTACGTCGGTCCTCGGGGTGTGACGGATGGCACTCGACCCTCCGAAGGTCGCGGACCAGGTTCGACTCCTGGCGAGGACATTTTGGAAGGCTCTGCGAGTGTGCCGGACGCACCTCGGTCTTCTAAACCGAGAGACAAGGTTCGATTCCTTGGCGGAGCAATTTGGCGACGCTTCGCCCTGCGAGTGTGAGGGACGCACGACAGCCTTCGAAGCTGTCAGACGAGGTTCGACTCCTCGGTGGGGTATTCGGGAATTTGAAATCTCAGATTTGGAATTTGAAATTGTCCTTGGAGTGTGGGGGATCGCACGCGACTCTGCGAAGGTCGAGGATTGGGTTCGACTCCCAGCGAGGACAATGGGATTTTTGATTTGCGATCGTCGATTGGACTTGCGCATCAATCGAAAATCAAAAATCGCAAATCGAAAATCCTTGGACGCCGATGTCAAACGGTTTGGCGGCTGCTTGCAAAGCAGCATTGAGCGAGTTCGACTCTCGCCGGCGTCTTTTCGGTTCGTTGCGCGAAGGGAGGATGGCCACTCTTGGCCGTCCTTTGTTCGCGACTAGGGACGGGCAAGAGTGCCCATCCTCCGACGGGCCTCAAGCAAGCTGTTGATGACGTCCGGCCAGAGGCGCGTTCGCTCCGAGAGATCGGTCAGTGGGACGTGTTCCCAAATGGTGTGACAAACGGCACGGCATCGATTGGTAGCTCAAACGGTAAGAGCATCAGACTTAGCATCTGAAAGTTACGGGTTCGACTCCCGTCCACAGCACCACAGCGAGTTCGCGAAAGCGTGCTCGACCCAAAAACCCAAGGGAGGCGGCCGGTCGGTTGTCCGCCGCGAGCGAGTGACGAGTTGGTTTTGTTGTTGGTTGTGAGTCCGCGAGGACGAGCGCCAGCACCGGGATCGGCGGCGAGCTGGCTGGCGGCAGCAGCGATGTCAGCTTTGAGGGGACGCATCTGATTCGGCGTGAGACTCGGCGATTGGCCGTGTGCAGCGTCGCCGTTCCGTGGGGCAGGTTTTCAACCTGTCCGGAAGTGAGCAGCTCAAAAACCTGCTCCACGAAAACACGAACGCGGCGCGAGCATGGTCGGGGTCCGAGTCATCACGCCCCATCAAACGTCCTCCCGCCGATGTCGGCTGTGACGGCCGAACGGTTCGCCGCCTGCGGGCTGTTTGAAATTGACCTGCGCGATTTGGAGTGCGGTGACCGGAGTCACCGCTTTCCAAAACGCTCAGATTTACAAAAGAGCAGCGCGGATTCGCGCAACAGAACGTTGTGAGAAGCGGCGACTCGAGTCGTCGCAGTCCAAAGGAGGTCGTCATGTTGGTTCGATGTGTTTTCATTCGGAGCTTTGAAGTCGGGTTGCTGTTTCGTCGCGGCGAGTTTCGTGGATTGCTGAGCGAGGGACGGCATTGGCTGTTGGGCCGCAAGGTCAGCGTCGATGTCGTGTCGCAGCGTGCTCCGTGGCTGACTCACGAGAAGCTGGACGTGATCGTGAAGTCGGGAGCACTCGACGACCGGGCAGTCGTGGTCGATCTGAAGGACTACCAGCGCGGGCTGGTGTGGGTCGATGGTCGATTCAGCCACGTGTTGCCGCCGGGGCAGTACGCGTATTGGACGAAGTTTCGCGACGTGCGTGTCGAGATCATCGATGCACGGCGCGTACGGTTCGAACATGCCGATCTGCCGGTGATCCTGAAGTCGACGCTGGTCGGGCAGGCCCTGGAGGTGCTCGCGGTTGAAGCGGGTCAGCAGGGCGTGCTGTTTCAGGATGGCGAGATCGTGGCGGTGTTGTCGCCGGGGCGGTATGCGTTCTGGAAGAACATCGCGACAATCAAGCTCGTGGCGGTGGACATTCGCGAGACAATGCTGGATGTCAGCGGGCAGGAAATCATGACGGCGGACAAGGTGACGCTGCGCGTGAACGGGGTCGTGACGTATCGGGTCACGGACATCCGGCAGGCGCTCGGCGTGGCTGATGACTTCCGTCAGGCTCTGTACCGCGAGGCTCAGTTGGCATTGCGAGCGGTGCTCGGCACGCGCGAGCTGGACCAGTTCCTGGCTGATAAGGAAGCGGTCGTAAGCGAGCTGGAACAGCTCGTCCGTCCGCGAGCTACTCAGCTTGGATTGGAAGTCGTCTCGATCGGCATCCGCGACGTGATCCTGCCTGGCGACATGAAGGATCTGATGAACAAGGTGACGGAGGCCAAGAAGGCCGCCGAAGCCAACCTCATCGCACGTCGCGAGGAAACCGCCGCGATCCGCAGCCAGTCGAACACGGCTAAGCTGCTCCAAGACAACCCGACGCTCATGCGTCTGCGTGAGCTGGAAGTTCTGGAAAAGATCGCGGCTACGGGCAAGCTCAACATCGTCTTGGGCGAGAAGGGCTTGGCCGATCGCGTGATCAACATGCTGTAAAAAATCGAGTGACCCGGATGCGAGGAGCGTCCGGGTCATTTTTTTGGGGTCAGCGCTCTCGCGGCATCGCGCCACACGGCGGCGAGTTCGGTCTTGCCGAGTTGTTCGCAGACGGTGGCCAGTTCGTCACGAAGCGTGGCGTTTGCCGGCTCGAACCCCTCACAGGAAATCCACGATCACTCTGTCGGCAACGAACAGACCTTGCCTCGTGAACCGGATGCCGTCTCGAAAGTCTTCAATATTCCCAGCCGCGACCTGTTTCGCAATCACCGGCGACGACAACACATTCAGATCGAACCCCGTGACCTCTCGAAACCGATCTCGCAGCACTCCGTCGAGCTGCCGCAAGCCGAGCACGATCGCCTCACGGGCACGGTGCTCCGGCGTGAGTTCCTCAGACATCGCGATGCCGCTTTGCCTGGAGAGGACTCGCTTCAACCACGTGCTCGTGCTGCGATGATTCGTCTCGCGGCGGCCGTTGAGATACCGCGCGGCTCCGGGGCCGAAGCCGAAGTACGGCAGAGCCTGCCAATACGTTTGGTTGTGGCGGCAGCGAAAGTTTTCTCTCGCGAAGTTGGAGATTTCGTAGTGCTCGAAGCCGGCACTCGCGAGTTCGTCCATCGTGACTTCATACATTTGCCGTTCGAGTTCATCGGGCAGTTGTTGGAGTTGACCCTTCGTCCGGCGAGTCCAAAACGCGGTTCCCTTTTCAAACGTCAGGCCGTACGTCGAGAGGTGCGTCGGTTCGAGAGCGATCGCCTTTCGCAGAGTCTCGCGCCACAGGTCGAGGCTTTGTCCCGGCACACCGAAGATCAGGTCCAGCGACACATTCGCGATGCGGCGACCTACGCGATCGACCGCTGACACGACGTCGCTTTCGCGGTGATCGCGTTCCAAAAGCTTGAGCACATCGGCATCGAACGACTGCACGCCGAGACTGATGCGGTTCACTCCAGCGTCTGCCAACAGATTGATCTTCTCGTCCGTCAGCCCGAACGGATTGGCTTCGACGGAGAACTCGTCGCCCGGCGTCAGGCGAAGCCACTCGCGCGCCAGTTTCAGCAGCCTCGCCAGTTTATCCGGCGCGAGATGTGTCGGCGTACCTCCGCCAAAGAACAGCGTATCGACTTCGCGTGGGCGTTCGAGTTGCCGCAAGTCGAACTCTAGTCCTCGCAAATAGTCGTCAGCCAAGTCGTCTCGCCCCGCCACCAACGTGAAATCGCAATAGCCGCAGCGATGCGCACAGAACGGCACATGGATGTACGCGGCTCGCGGTTCGGCGAAGATGGGCAGGGTCATGCCCATAATGTAGCCATCACGCTCCGCGTGATGAGACTTTTCAGGGTGAAAAAACGAAAGGTTCTCGATACGCTCATGGCCCTGTCGGTGAGGCTCATCACGCGGAGCGTGATGGCTACTTTGGAGCGTCTGATGCTTTGTTCGTGCAATCGCTTTGAACCGGTGCTGTCACGACGCGGCTGGCTGCGCGCGTCGGCGTGCGGGTTTGGATCGCTCGCGATGGCGGACTTGTTACGCGGTGAGACGGCGACTGCGAAACCGCTGGCGCCGAAGCCGCCGCATTTCGAGCCACGGGCGAAACGCGTCATCTTTCTCTTCATGCACGGCGGGCCGTCGCAGGTCGACACGTTTGATTACAAGCCGCTGCTCGAACGCGACCACGGCAAGCCATTGCCGTTCGACAAGCCGCGCGTCTTTTCGTCACAAACGGGCAACTTGCTGAGGTCGCCGTGGAAATTCCGGCAGTACGGCGAGAGCGGTGCGTGGGTCAGCGATTTGTTTCCGCATGTCGGCCAACACGCTGACGATCTCTGTTTTGTGCATTCAATGTGGGGCTCGAACTCGCGACACGGCGGAGCGTTGATGGAACTGCATACCGGCAGCGATACGTTCGTCCGGCCGAGCATGGGTTCCTGGATCACGTATGGCTTGGGGACCGAAAACCAGGACTTGCCGGGCTTCATCACCATCTGTCCGACGCTGACTCACGGCGGCGTGAACGCCTACAGTTCGGCGTTCTTGCCGGCCGTCTATCACGGCACGCCGCTCGGCAACGCCGGCATTTCGTCCGATCAGGCAAGAATCCCGTTCATCGACAACGCCGACAAACTGCCACGCGACTTGCAGTCGCTCGAACTGGAACTGCTCCAAAAGATGAATGCCGAACATCTCGCGGTCAGTGGCCCAGATGCGGCACTCGAAGGGCGAATCAATTCGTTTGAACTCGCGTTTCGGATGCAGACCGCCGCGCCGCAGTTGCAGAACATCGACGACGAATCCGCAGCGATTCAAAAGATGTACGGCATGGAAAACCCGGCGACTCGCAACTTCGGCCGGCAGTGTTTGATGGCTCGTCGCTTTGCCGAGCGAGGTGTTCGCTTCATCCAATGCACTCACAGCTACAAGTGGGATCAACACGGAAACCTGAAGGCCGATCATAGCCGCAATGCGCTGGAAGTTGATCAGCCGATCGCCGCGTTACTGACGGACCTGAAGTCGCGCGGGTTGCTCGACGACACGCTGGTTCTGTGGGGCGGCGAGTTCGGCCGCACGCCGGTCGCTCAGGGCGATGACGGCCGCGATCACAACCCGCAAGGCTACACGATGTGGCTCGCCGGCGGCGGCGTGAAGCCGGGCTTGAGCTACGGCGAGACTGACGACTACGGCTACTACGCTGTCAAAGACAAGGTCCACCTGCACGACTTGCACGCGACGATGCTGCATCTTCTCGGCATGGATCACCTCAAACTGACCTACCGCCACGCGGGCCGCAACTTCCGCCTGACTGACGTACAAGGCGAAGTGGTCCACGGGATTCTGGCATAAGCCGGGCACAGTCGATTTGAATCCGGAAGATTCAAATGAAGTCGCCCGTTCCATTGAACCGGCTTGACGCGTGCGGCAGGCGTACTTACGGTGCTCACGCTATGAAGACCTTGGAAACGAAACTCACGCGCATCGGAAACTCGCGCGGCATCCGGTTGCCGGCCGCATTGATTCGGAAGCATCGGCTGGAGCACGGGGTGCTGATGGAAGAGCGCGAGGGAGAAATTGTGCTCAAGCCCAAAAAAGCCTCGAAAAAACTGTCTTGGGAGGAGACTGCGCGGCAGATGGCGGCCGCTGGCGAGGACTGGTCCGACTGGGAACAGATGTCCGACGGATGGGATGGCGAATGAAACGGTACGAGATTTACTACGCGCGTCTCGATCCCGTGGAAGGGAGCGAGATCGGCAAGACTCGTCCGTGCGTCATCGTCAGCCTGAATGCTTTGAATGCTGCTCTGCCGACGTTGGTGGTTTGCCCATTGACGACGAAGCTCCGTCCGCAGTGGCGCTCGCGGCTGCGCGTGACATCTGAGGGAAAGCCTGCGGATGTTTGTGCTGATCAAATCCGAGTTCTGAGCAAGACGCGTTTGACAAGAAAACTCGGCACGTTGACCAAAAACGAGGCTGCGGCGCTGCGGGATTTGCTTTCCGAAATGTATGGCGAGCCGTGATCCCAGAAGTGTCTCCGCAAGCTGTCGCTCCCGCAAAGTGCGGAATAAACTCTTGGCTCGCATCCCCGCCGAACGTTGCTCCCGCACGGATTTTCCAGCCTTTCTGTGGATTGTTCCAGGAGACTTGCATGACTTGGCTTCCCCGAACCGTACGCCGCGTCGGTGTCACGGTCGCTTTGGTGTTGGGTTTCGCAGCGATCGCGAATTCGGTGGACTCAGAGTCAGACGGCAACGGGCACTCACTGGAGCGACCGGTCAGTCATCCGGTGGTTGCTGGTTTTGAGCGTTTCTATGCGGCGGCGAGTGACGAGGCGCCGACTGATCTTGTTCCCGGTGGACGAGTGTTGCTGGGCGATCTCGGTTGCGTGACGTGTCACAAGACTGAAGGGACGGCCTCGCAGGCGGTGACGCCAAAGCAAGCTCCCGTGCTGGACGGCGTCGGCTCGCGAGTGCGGTTGGCGTTCATTCGCGAATTGCTCGCGAACCCGCAGAAGGCGAAGCCGGGAACGACGATGCCCGACCTTCTGGCCGGTCTGCCGGAAACCGAACGAACGGGTGCGGTCGAGGCGCTCGTGCACTTTCTCGCGACAACCGGCGGGATCACAGAATCCATGTCAGAAATGAGTGCCATCAAAGCGGGTGAGCAACACTTTCATCGGTTCGGATGCGTCGCGTGTCATACTCCGCGCAAGCACGCTGGCCCATTGCCGAAGTCTTCGCAGCCACAGCTTGACGACGAGGACGATCCACGGCCGAAAGCGCCGACCACACAAACACTCGTGCCTTTGGGCGATCTGACGGCCAAGTATTCGCTGCCGAGCTTGGCGAAGTTCCTGCAAGATCCGTTGAGCGTCCGTCCGTCGGGACGGATGCCGGGACTCGGTCTGCAAGAGAAAGAGGCTCGCGAGATCGCGGCCTACTTCTTCAAGGACCACAAGGTTCCGCCGAACCTGAACTATGCGTACTTCGAGGGAGACTGGCAGAAGCTTCCGGACTTCGACGCGATCAAACCGAACGCGACCGGCACCGTTTCTGGCTTCGATCTGGGCGTCACCAAACGACCGAACAATTTTGCGATACGCTTCACCGGTTTCTTGCACATCGCCAAACCCGGGCAGTATCAGTTTTGGCTCGGCTCCGACGACGGCAGCCGACTGCTGATTGACGGCAAAGAGGTCGTCAAAATCGACGGAGTGCATCCGCACTCGGAGAAAGAAGGGCGCGTATCGCTCGACGTCGGTCCGTATCCGATCGCGATCGAATACTTCCAAGGGGGCGGCGAGTGGACGTTGTCGCTCGAATATCAAGGACAGGGAGTGAAGCGACAAAGTCTCGCCAGCGCCGTGACGCTCGAACGGGAACCTCCTCAGCCGCAACCGACCGACGGTCGCAAGGTCTTTGAACTGAATGTCGAACTCGCGACAAAAGGTCGACAGCTTTATGCCACGATCGGTTGTGCGTCGTGTCACAAGCTGAACGACGACGGCAAAGAGATCGCTTCGGAATTGAAGCCGAGACCGCTCACAAAGACGCAAGCCAGCGGAGGCTGCCTGTCCGCCGAGCCGCAGCGCGGCTTGCCGCATTACCGGCTGACGCAGCTTCAACGCTTGGCCTTGAGCGCGGCCATGACCGCCGTCGCGAAGACGACTGAGCCACTCGGCCCCGCCGAACTGATCGCGCATTCGCTGACGACCTTCAACTGCTATGCCTGTCATGTGCGCGACAAGGTCGGCGGCGTCGAGCAGGCTCGCAATCGATTCTTCGAAACGGCAATTCCAGAAATGGGTGACGAAGGCCGCATCCCGCCGGCGCTCGACGGCGTCGGCGACAAACTGCGCGAAGACTACTTGCAGGACTTGTTGTCGAATGGCGCGAAGGACCGGCCGTACATGCACGCACGGATGCCGAAATTCAACCTCGGGCATTTGGCGAAAGCGTTCGTCACGCTGGATCAGAAGACAGCTGCTGATTTGCCAAAGCTCGACGAACCGTTGTCGCGAGCGAAATCATCCGGCCGGCAACTGGCCGGCGAAAAAGGGCTATCGTGCGTCAAATGCCATCCGTTCAACGAGCATCAAGCCACTGGCATTCAGGCAATCAATTTGACATCGATGACGAAGCGACTACGCGAAGATTGGTTCTATCGCTACATGTCCAACCCGCAGGACTATCGCCCCGGCACGCGGATGCCGGCTCCGTGGCCATTCGGTCAGGCGACGATCAAAGACGTGCTCGATGGCGACACGTCGAAGCAGATGCGATCCGTGTGGACATACTTGACCGACGGTACGAAGGCCGCGATTCCGGCCGGCATCGTGCGCGAGGCGATTGTGCTGGTGCCGGACAAAGAGCCAATCATCTACCGCAATTTCCTGGAAGGGTTGACGCCGCGCGGATTGGCGGTCGGATATCCGGAAGGTGCCAACTTGGCGTTCGACGTGGACCGTTTCGCGCTCGCACTGATTTGGCAAGGAGCGTTCATCGACGCCTCGAAGCACTGGGCCGGTCGCGGCCCCGGCAATCAAAGTCCGCTGGGTGACAACGTGCTCGCGCTGCCAACCGAAGTCCCCTTCGCGGTGCTCGCCGACGCGAATCAAGCTTGGCCAACTCAGTCAGCGAAGGAACAAGGCTACAAGTTCAAAGGCTACCACTTCGATGACGCTCGCCGGCCGATCCTACAATACCAGCTCGGCCGAGTCGCCATCGAAGATCATCTGGCCCCGAAGAAGTCCAGCAAGGAGGTCTCGATGGACCGCAAGCTGAGTCTCGCCGTCACACCCGGCGATCCGATCAAGCTCGACAACCTCTTCTACCGAGCCGCCTCCGGAA
>CAZPUJ010000356.1:0-3335 GCA_964589725.1 uncultured Planctomycetaceae bacterium | reverse complement strand
CATCGGACCGACCTGTGTTCTTCATCGCTCTCTTCGCCGAGACCGAAACGAAACAATTGGTCCAAGAACTTGCTGCCCTCCACAAAGTCTCCCCGGACGCGGCCCTCAATTCCACGGAAACGATGGAGCGGCTCACCGCTCTCTACGAGAAGGTGCGAGATTTTCCACTCGCCAAATGATCTGTCACTTCGGCTTGTCGCTCGTGCTGTGCACTGCCAGTCGCAAATGTTGCCTGAGCAATTTTGACTTTCCGAGTCTCAGAGGCCGAGCGAGCAATTCTTCGGCGGTTTTCGTCGTGCGATGGTTATGAGAACCGCCTCCCATTCTTCACGACTCAGGTTCTCCGGTTGCTTCCCCGCAAATTTCCTGGCGTGCATCCACGGCGTCCAGGCGAGGCGGCAATCGAGCATGCGTTGCGCAAAAACCAGAGTGCTCTTCGCACCGTCGATGCCGTTCGGTTCTCAGTCAAACATCAGCGTCACTTTGCCGCTCGCGAGTTACTTCGCCCAATTCGCGACTTTGTCGCCCTGCATTTCGGTCACCGGAGTTGCCGATCCGGGCGAAATCAAATGGATGCGTCACTGGCAGCGATCCGGTGATGCGAGTCGTATCATCCTCGGCGTGCTGGGTGCCGCAGTTGCACGAACTCATTCGTATTCTAGGATTCGCAAAAAACCACCCATTGATGACCGACGGACTTCGTCCCAGATTCTCATCCGTTATTCGACGCACGATTTCTGTGCCGAGAACTCCATCCGTTTCTTGAGAATCGCGCTCGATGGGATGATGGCCGTCGAAATGGGTTTGAAGGCTGCGCATCAAAGCAACGTTTTTTGAGACTGGTTGACATGGCCGCACGCGAGATATCATGGCGCTGGTGAGACCGAATTGGAGACAATGACGTCACGTGATTCGCCTACGAAACAGCGGTGGCGTAACAGACATCGTCGCGGGCGGCATCAATCGCGCAAGTCGTGCTAGGCCGCGCGCGGGTCGCTTTACTGTTCTGCTAGTGAAGATCCACGATGAGTATCGAAGCGTTCATCTGGAACTATCGAAACGGTGAGCCGATTGGATTCGATTTCGCCACCGTTCGCGACTTGCTCTCGACGGATGATACGGAATGGATCGACGAACACGGCTGCCTGAGAGTTCGCTTCCAAGACTCAATCGACTGCGTTGACATTTATCTCGGCAAAGCTGCCTCGGCGACCAACCACATCGACGGCATCATGGTGTCGCGCCCAATCACCCATCCGGACTTTCTGCGGCGGGTCTTCCGCGTGATGGAACTCGGGGACGTCATGCTGTTCTATTCCGATGAAACCACCCCGGTGTTCGTAAACGGAGCAGATCCGGGACAATACCCTGATGATCTGCTAGCGGAACTTGGAAATGCCAGATACGTGAACACGCCTTCGGAATTGCTTCATCAGACCTAAATCGCCTCCGAGGGCAGAACAAATTGAGGATTAGATCCCGCGCTACCCGGGATCTAATCCTGTGATCAGAAGCCACCGCATTGTCCCTGCGAGATTGGCAGAAATGTAGAATCCCGTCGTCTACTTTACTTATTCGCCGCAACTAAGTGAACGAGATAATACTATGTATCGCATATTCGTTGTGACTCTCTGTTGCTTCGGCTCCATGATCGCCGCCGTCCCTGCGGAGGATCCACCTCAGGTCGGTGATGCGGCGGTTCGCGAAGCCGTGTCGCGGAGCCTTCCGTTTCTGGAGAAGGGCGGCGTGGAGTGGATGAACGACCGCGGTTGCATGTCATGCCATCATGTGCCGTTTTTGTTGTGGTCGCATCGAGCGGCCCAAGCTCGCGGGTTGACGGTCGATGCGAATAAGTTGGCGGAGTGGGACGAGTGGTCTCGGAAGGACTCGCTGTCGCATCGAAATCTGTCTCGCTTGCAGAATTACGAACTCGCCAAAGTCGAAGCCGCGAAACTTCCGGACACTGTAAGGGAGAAACTCAAGCCGCTGATCGAGCAGCCGTTCCAGACCGAGGCCGAGTTCGTCGCGAAGCTGACACCATTGCTGACCGAAGACGAATTGAAGTCGTATCAAGCCATCATCACCAAGACCGCAGAGCGGACGCAGAACGCGCTGGATCGCAACGGTGGAGGTCTGGATGTTGTTGGACAACTGCTGCTCGGCAGCCACGGAACGTCGAGCATTTTGGCGCAGCCCGACTTTCGTGACGGCACGATCGCACTGATGCACCGGAATCAGTTGGCGGATGGCTCGTGGGCTCCGGGCAATCAGCTCGCGACGTTGCGCCGCTGGTCGCTGCCAACGGCGAATCAGGCAACAACGATGTGGGCGACGCTCGCACTCGCCGCCTACGAAGTACCGGAATCGAAGCGATCAGCGACCATCGAGAAAGCCATCGCCTATCAGCGGCAACAGTCTCCGAATTTCGACAATCGCGAATGGCTCGCAACGCGATTGCTGTTTGAGCGCCATTTCGGTTCAGCCGATGAAGTCGCAAAATTGCATCAACAGTTGCTCGACGCTTGCAACAGCGACGGCGGATGGGGATGGGAAAAGGGTGTCCCCAGCGATTCGTTTACGACTGGCTTGGCGATCTACGTGCTGGCGAAAGCCCGAGCCGGCGATGACTCGACCGTTTTTCGAGGCGCTCGCACGTTTTTGCTCACGTCGCAGCAATCCGATGGTTCCTGGCTGACGCCGTCAAAGAACATCACCAAGTCCACCGAACCAGAACGACTGAAAGCTCGCGACGAAATCTACCACTATTGGGGCACCGCTTGGGTCGCCATTGGACTGCTGGAAACGCTGGACAAGTCCGGCAATTGAATCACCGTAAGACAAATTGCAACGTAGCCCTGCTTACCAACATGAAGGGCGAAGCTTGAACCGTGACAATAACTGCACCCGCTGGTGAATGACCTGCGACAGCGCGAAATTCGGTAGACGATCACTCCGGTCGAAGCCACGCTGTTTTCGACGATTCAAAATGAATGACTCTGTCAGGTTTTCACGCCATCAAACCGTCGTAACTTAGACCGTCTACCGTCCCATTTTCAGTACATCGGTTTGATCGGCCGCTGTACTCGGCGCGGGGCGACATTGGAACGATTCTTGCTTGGAACGCTCCTTGTCCCAAGAACTCATGGTAATAGCTTGAATCTTGGTAATCCCATCAAACCACCGATTGATGACCGTCGGACTTCGTCCCAGATTCTCATCCGTTTTTCGACGCACTATTTCCGCGTCGAGAACTCCATACGTTTCCTGAGAATCGCGCTCGATTGCATGATGGCCGTTGAAATCGGTTCAAAGGCTGCGCATCAAAGCAACGTTTT
>CAZPUJ010000355.1:0-3045 GCA_964589725.1 uncultured Planctomycetaceae bacterium | reverse complement strand
CGAAGCCATTGAAAACGGAATTGATACCGCACGCGAGGCGTTGTGAGAAATAGTTCTTCTGGGTCTGGAGTGGCTGGTTGAAATTGTCTGTGTTTTTGGAAGATGGATTTTTAAGGCATCGCTCCGATGTCCAATGGAGCCCGAAGGATTTCTCTGGCCGAGAAGTCTCTGCCAGCGCCAGACACGCAATTGGCTGGTTTCTTCCCAGCAGCACCGGCCTCCGACCGCAGACGTCAACCATTGGACATCGGAGTGATGCCTTCCCAAAATCCACCGTGGAATTGCCACGGGGCTTCTGTTGCAAGGTGCATCAGCCATTCCAGACCCAGTAGAAGCCCATAAGTTGCTCCTTGTCCATCACGCGACTTCACTTCGCGGTCTGGTTCCGAGCATCGCACCAAAGAGTGCGCCATAAAGGCATCCGCCAAACACCGTGACGCTTCCCACTGCGAATACCGCCTTGACGAGGCCAGCGGACTCAGGAGCGCGCTCGCGGCGATCAATCACGCTGCCGCCATCCGGAGTCGCCACGATCGTGGCCTTAGTCGGTCGTGATGAGCGGTGTGACGCCCTCGTTGCGTCGTAGCCACGGTTTTGAATCCACTCCTTGAGTTGCTACACCGCGTTGGGCCCACTCAGCAGCCCACGCACCCAAAATGTGAAGAAAACCGCGAGTAAGGTCAGTAGATTAACGGCCATTCCAATGCTCAACCGGTACGACCCTCGGACGCGACCTCCAGACCGTCGAATCACAACCAATCCCACGATGCTCGTGACGATCCCGATCGTGGCAGCTATCTCGGCCAACCAGAGGCAGCCATCCTCGACGCGATCCTCGACGCGGTAATCACGGTCTCCGCGCATGTCCCGATAGAGTCCATGTCCAAATTCCTCGAAGTAGTAAACCAACCCGCCCAAGGCGACCGCGGCCAGCCAGCAGAACAACGGGACATTCGCCAGTCGCGTTGCCGGCTGGGAAAACTCGTAAGCGGATTTCGGGGGATTCATTGGACTGTTCCTCGCTGCAAGGGTGGCGCGTGTTACCAAAAATGCTTGCACTTGGTGGAACGCCATTTCTGGATTCTCATGGACAGAAACCAGAACAGAATCCCCCACAAGACGTTGCTGCCCGCATTGCCAACTTGGTTCCAAAACTGGACGCCTTGGAAAAACACAAAGGCCAATACCAATTGGACGACGGCATTGAGGAAGAACAAGGACACGCCCAGCGGACGGAGCCAAGCATAATTCTTGAGTTCGGTCGCTCCGCACTTGGGGCAAACAGTTTCAGGGGTTGAGGACATGGCCAGCAGGCTCCTTCAAAGAGAGACGGAACGAACGGAAACAGCTCAGTGTGATTCACGGCGTCGGTCGAATCAGCATGATGACCTGCTGCTTTTCGGACGACTGGAACTCGGTGGGCCGAAACCCATCGGTCGTCGCGAGGCAAATCACCAAGAGATCTGTTTGGAATTGATAGATGCCCTGCGGAGCGACAAGGCCGTCAGAATTCTTTTCAAACGTCAGGTCGATGCGTTTCGGCTGCGCGGCGCTGTCCAGGACGAAAGTCCCTGCCACAGAATTCCCGCGGACACGAAACGTGATCTTGTCCTGCGAGAAAACGATGGAATCCCGTGGCCCAGGCGCGAGCGTCACGAAGTCCCACGTCCCTTGAATTCGCTTGTGATCCTCGGACGCCGACTTGGCGGTGTCTTGCGTGACATGAATGGGCACGGCAGAAACCTTGGCGTCGCTCGGAACTGCTGGAGTTTGTGCCGAGTTGCTGCCGACGGGCACCGCTGGCTTGTTCCCGATCGGGTTGAGCCGCTCATTAGGCATCATCTGGATTGCTAATGGCCCGGGCGGCTTCATGTTTATAAATCGCGGCCAGAGAGTATCGTGATATTTTTGCCAACTGGCCCCGTAGACCACCAAGTTCACGAGACCGAGCGTGACGCCAATGATGATCTGCCCATTTCGTTCCTTTTTGGTTGGAACTTGGACTTCTTTGTCTTCAGGTTTGAACCCCATCAATCGAGCGACGTAGTGATCGACAAAGCTACCCTCGTAGCCTCTTTCGCCAGCCGCCCTTCGCAGAGACTTCTCAAGCGGCGTCAGTGGGCAGGTCCATCCCATGATGTAGGCGGAGCAGACCCAGAGCACGAGCGGAATGTGGAAGAGTCCAATCCAAGGTTCGGTGCGACCGCCAACCACACCGAAAACAAAAAAGATGGCCACCAGGGCATGAATCACCACCACGAGATCGGCGAGTCGGCGATAGAGCACGATGGTTCTCTTCACGTGTGCCAGTGGTAATACAAAACGTAAACAACTCCGCTTGATGCGTGCGTGACTGAATCACGGACGAGGCGTCACGTCCCACAGCTTCACCGTCCCATCCCAGCTTGCCGACGCCAGCCGTTTCCCATCCGGGCTAAACGCGACGCTCGTGACAATGTGGGTGTGCCCTTTCAACGTGAGCGGCGGCTGATCCGCTTCGAGCACCTGAAGGGCTTGCGCCTGCTCTTTGACCGGAGCGGTGGAGTCGGCTTGCTTCTTGTCAGCGTTCGGGCGGTTGCCACGTTCCTGACCGCCCATCAGCGGGAATGCGAGGCAGACGGAGACCACGACCAGGCCCACATAAGTTCTCGCAAGTAACGCAGCGTTTCGAACCCAACGTCCCAACTGTCTGGCGGTCTTCTTCACGATGGCACCCTTTCTGCGTTTCTCGACGACAAGGTCAGTGTCCGTTGTGCGGACCTCAATCACTGCGAATCGTGTCGGCGCGACCAAACAATGAGTCCTGACCCCTTGCCCTTGGTCGAATCGCAACTCATCAATCATTCGACTTGTTTGGCGACGCCATAAACCAAGATTCGACCGCAGGCGTCGCAAATGAATGCTTCAATCTGGTCAACCAGTCCTTCGACCGGATACTTGCCAGTCCAAAACCGACGACTCGCTTCCGGAACGGCGTACCAGATGTTCGGCAGTTCGGTCATGCGAGTTGGGTCGAGCAACTTGATCGCCCGCAGTTCGCTGCCG
>CAZPUJ010000354.1:0-2987 GCA_964589725.1 uncultured Planctomycetaceae bacterium | reverse complement strand
TTGCGCGAAGTCGCGATGCTCGAAGCGAATGTCCGCCGCGACACCGGCTGCCATCGCGTGATGCTTGGCGAGCTTCACGGCGTGAGCATCCAGATCGCTGCCGACGATCGCTGCGTCGAGCTGGGGACGGATGACATCGCGCGCCTCGATGCGGGCTTGCTGCCAAACGTCGCGAGAAAAGATTGGCCACTCTTCGGCCGCGAACGAGCGGTGCAGTCCCGGCGCGATGCGGCGGCCGAGCAGCGCGGCCTCGATCGGGATCGTGCCGCTACCGCAAAACGGATCGAGCAACAACCGAGCGGCGTTCCAGTGACTCAACTGCACCAAGGCCGCGGCCAGCGTCTCTCGGAGTGGCGCTTCACCGACCAGCTTGCGATAGCCGCGTTTGTGCAATCCCGGTCCGGATGTGTCCAGCGTCAGCGTCGCGCGGTCCTTCAGCAGCGAGACCTCGATCGCGAATTGCGGACCATTCTCTTCGAACCACACACGGTGGTATCGCTGCTTCAGCCGTTCGACGACCGCCTTCTTTACGATCGCCTGACAATCCGGCACGCTGTGCAACTGCGATTTGACCGAGCGACCTCGTACTGGAAAGTACGCATCTGCGGGCAGCCAGTCGTCCCACGGCAAAGCCTGCGTGTGGTCGAACAATTCACCAAAGTCGAACGCCTCGAACTCGCCGACTTTCACCAGCACACGCTCGGCGCTCCGCAGCCATAGATTCGCACGCGCGATGGCCACCGCGTCAGCGACGAATGTCGCCTTGCCGTCCTCAATCGTTTGCCGCTCATACCCGAGCTGTTTCAATTCACGACCGACCACCGCTTCGAGACCAAAGCTGGTAACGGCGATCAGTTCAAGGGATGTGGCGGACGTTGAAGTCACTGCTTGATCGCTTTGAGGACTGAGGAATAGAAACACGAGCGGTTCGAAAAGCCTAGGAGCCTCGATTTGGTTCGCATAATAAGCAATGCGTCCCGAAACGAGATGTCTGCCAAACCGGGAATCTATCGCGGGCGAATCGCCGCGCGAGTCAAAGGGCCGAATTGAAAGGGTGACGATACACTCGTAAACTGCTCTGGAGTCTTTCGGGACCGCTGTTGATGAACTGTGGCGTCGAGCGGTCTCTCGGTTCGTGATCACAAACGTCAAAAGGTCTCGGCGAACATGAGTGCTCTTCTGGTATTGAAGTTTGGCGTGTGGAAACGGTCATTGAGTGGCCACTCGAACCGGCCCGTGCGATGGTTGCTGGCGACCGTTGCGGGCGTTGCTGGTTTGTTGAATGCCGGCCAGACATCGCCAGCACAGGACGAAAAAAAGGGCGAAAAGCCGATCCAAGACAAGTCAATCCAATCGCCGCTGGACGGTTGGCCGCTGAGACTGACCTACTATCGGTCGAGCGAAGGGAAGAGTGCCGCCGTTGTCATCCTCTTGCACGGCAAGAACGAGAGCCGAATGGTCTGGACTGCGAACGATGGATTTGCCAAGCAGTTGCAGGAAAAGGGCTTCGCCGTGATCGCGCTGGACCTGAGAAAGCATGGACAGAGCAAGCCGGGAGAAACGGATTCTGACACAACCACCAAGAAGGACGATAAGTCGACGAAGAAGTCGACCGGTTCAGAGCTGAAGCGTGATGATTACCTGAGCATGGTCGTCGACCTGGAAGCGGTGAAGAAGTTCATCTTCGAAGAACATCAAAAAGGGAACCTCAACATGCGCAAGACGGCAATCGTGGCTCCGGGCATGAGTGCTTCGGTGGCGTTGGCCTTCACGGAACGCGACTGGCTGAAGAAGCCGCACGACGACGCTCCCACCTTGGCGCAATGCACTCCTCGCGGGCAAGACATCCAAGCTCTCGTGCTCTTGTCGCCGGAGACGAACGTTGCCGGTCTGCTCGTTCATCAAGTGGCGCCCGCTCTGAGGAACTTCCCCTTGGCGTCATTCGTGTTGGTCGGCAAGACCGATCCGCTCGACAAAGGACAAGCGGAAAAACTGGTGCAACAACTCGGCGGCGATGTGCCCAAGACCACCGGCACTAAAAAAACCGAAACCAAAAAAGGGAAAGACAAGGAATCCGAGTCCAGCAAGGAGGAAAATAAACGGCACGTGTTCGGCCCGTTACCCACCAAGCTCCGTGGCACGGATCTCTTGGGTAAGAAGGAACTCGAAACCGAAAAGTACATGCTCCTTTTTTTGAAAGAGCACGTCCAAGACTTGGACGGCGCGCTCTACGAGTGGCGCGACCGCAAGTCGCCGCTGAGTGATTAAACCTAAAGCGCTGGACGGCCACTGGCCGTAGCTGAATTCGCCAGAATTCAGAGTCGTTCGAATTGCAAACAACTGAACTCTTGCGAGTTCAGCTACGGTCTAGCGCTGTAGTTCTAATTGCGCGACGCGGTTACTTTTCGGCGCACACTGCGACCGGAGCCAACAAACCGCCAGTGCCGAGTTCATTGACCACCTCGCGCGTGCAGAACAAGGCGATCGAGTTGTCGCCGTCGCGTCGTGCGGCGGCCGTGATGTCGAAAAACGCTGGCTGGCAATACCCGCTGAAAGAGTCGGCCGACTCGCTCTTGTCGTTCACGTGTGGAATGTGCCGGCCATTGACGAAGACTTTCACGCGACCGTCCGTCGCGCCGACCCACAGGAAGATCTTTTTGCCCTCGGCGACGGTGGGAACTTTCACTCGCTGGCGATACCACGCCGAACCCATGTAGTTGTGCAGGCCGAGTGCCGACCAAGTGTCGACCAGGCAGTCGGTCGTCTTCCACGCGGAGTCGTCGAAGTCCGCATTCGCCCAGCCGGCCGCCTCGCCTTGCTTGTCCTTGTCGGTTTGAAATCGCCATTGTCGCAACGGCGAAGTCAATAATTTGCTTCCTCAACAGAATCTATGGGTGAATTCTGGTTCGGGAAGTGCTCCGAGGTTGTGATATAAGGCGATTTCGACGGCTTCATAGGTGCGGAAGCCGTAGGCTTTTCTGGTGGTC
>CAZPUJ010000353.1:0-4980 GCA_964589725.1 uncultured Planctomycetaceae bacterium | reverse complement strand
ACGATCAGTCATTTGCAGGACGTCCCCAGCCCAGGCTTCGTCGCCGGCACTCAGTTTCGGTTCCGGCTGGTTCTCATAGATGTAGCTGCGATAGCGCGCGTCGTCGTAGGCGCGGTGCAGGACTTCCTGCATGTCCAACCTGGCGGCCGAATTGTTCCGCAGCGGGATCGGAATGATCGGCAGCGGGTCGCGAAGGGCGATGGGCCAGACCTCAGCGTTGGGGCGGGCATCCGGCCGGCTAACCAAAGCGTAGTAGTCGCACGACGGCAAGTGCTCGATGGGGAGACGCGGGCCGCCTCGAAGCAGGTCCAGTTCCACGAAGTTGGCCGGCCCGGCCAGCAGTTCCGTTCGCTTGTGGATGTATTGCTCGCGGTCAGGACCGAAGTGTTTGTTGGAGGGGCTGAGGAGTTCAATCACCGTGACCAACTGACGAGACTTCCGATCGCGAACTTCCAGAAACGCAGCTCGTTCAATGTCGACGGCAGGGAGTTGCACAGTCACCGGGGCGGGCATGACCGCGACATGTTGACTCTGATACTTGGGAGCCGGGGCTGCGGAGATCGTCACGTCACCGCGTCCCAACAAACGTCGTTCGGCGGACAATTCATGAATGTAGAGGTGCTCCTCAATCTTGACGATGTAGTCCGGTTCGACTTGCGCGGCCAACGCTCCCGCCGAGTAGGTGATGAAGCGCTGATGGAAGTCCTGCCAGACTTCCTCTTGTTCGAGAAACGGATTCATTCCGGGAAACGGGGATGGCATGAACTCTCTTCCTTCAAACGGCACGCTCGCTAACTCGCCGTCGCACGCCTTGCCAGGGAATCGTTGTCATCAGCTTCCTGAGGCTGCGGGCGATTTGCATGAAACACGATACCCTCGATCACAACCCTCAGCAACAGGCACCGACGCGGACGTCACAGCGATCGGGCAGCAGGGCGTGATGCGCCCTTGGCTCATTCCTGATCGGCTGCTGCCCCGATCGAGATCGTACGGGACGAGGTTGTGGTTGTCCTTCGGTTGTGACGACTTGGGTAACTCCTACAATACCGCTCGTTGCGGCAGGACGGATCCTTGATCCGTCCGCCGTGGTTGCGGAGAGGATTGAGAAGTCCGCTCTACCTTCAGGAGTTACCGTGCCTCGCGAACCGCGTGAGCACGGCCATCGCGGGAGATTTTCATCATGGCTTACACTCTGCCCGATCTACCGTATGCCGAGAATGCGCTCGAACCACACATCGACGCGCAGACGATGAACATTCATCGAACCAAGCACCATCAGGCTTACATCAACAACGTCAACGCCGCGCTGGAGAAGCATCCCGATTTGGCGGCCAAACCGATCGACAACTTGATGCGCGGCCTGTCCGCCGTACCGGAGGACATCCGCACGGTGGTTCGCAACAACGGCGGCGGACATGCCAATCACTCGTTGTTTTGGACGATCATGAAGCCGAACGGCGGCGGCGAGCCGACTGGCGATTTGGCCGCGGCGATCAACAGCGCGATTGGCGGCTTCGCGGCGTTCAAGGAGCAGTTCGCGAAGGCGGCGACGACTCGCTTCGGCAGCGGCTGGGCGTGGTTGTCCGTTGACGCGAGCGGCAAGCTGGGGATCGAAAGCTCAGCCAATCAAGACACGCCGTTGTCCGAGGGACGCACGCCAATTTTGGGACTCGACGTGTGGGAGCACGCTTATTATTTGAAGTACCAAAACCGGCGGCCGGATTACATCACGGCGTTCTTCAACGTCGTCAACTGGGATGAGGTGGCTCGGCGATTCTCGGCCGCGAAGAATTAGCCTGAGAGACGAGTCAACTGTATCTCGCGTGGTTGAGTCTGACACTAACCCGAAGCGTCAGCGAGCGCCTCTTATCTGTGCCCTCGCTAATGCTTCGGGTTGGTGTGAAGCGTCCTTAGAATGTGTCAGTCGTGGCCGTGCGAGGTATATCGCAAGCAGTCCGGTCGCAAATCGGCGACCGGACTCTCGTTTTTCGGCAGAGTCGATTGATCATGGGTTGTTGGGGTCGGTCCCGCGCTGTAGCACGAGGCGATCCCCACCACGTAGGGCTTGTCGGCTTTGGTTCAACGCGTCCGCGCCACCGGAGTTGGTGAACTTGTAGAATTCGATCATGGCCGGGCCCATCAGGAACATGAACACGGCCGGCATCAGGCAGATCACGGTCGGGAAGAGCAGCGCGAACGACGCTTGGTTGGCTCGTTCGTCGGCTCGCTGGCGCAAGCTTTCACGCATGTTGTCGCTGTAACCGGACAAGGCTTCTGACACGCTGGTGCCCATCCGCTCAGTCTGTACGATCAGCGAGACGAACGAGTCCACTTGCTGGATGTCGAGACGATCCGCGAGATTTTGCAGGGCTTCGTTGAGCGTGCCGACCTTGGCCTGGTCAACAACGATCGACAGTTCGTGAGCCAACGCGGGGTAAACCGGCTTGAGATCGTGAGCGACGCGTTCCAGCGATTCCGGCACGGCGAGTCCTTGGCTGACGCACATATTGAGCATGTCCATCATGTCGGGAATGGCGTGTTCGATTTCCGAGCGTCGCGTGTGAGCTCGACTTCGCACCAACAGTGTCGGTAATGCCCAGCTCAAACCAGTCAGTGCCAACGTGCCCACCAGTATCGGCGGTTCGAGAGCGGGAGGGACCAACAACACACACACGCCACCGAACAACAGCGAACCGAACAGGAACAGGAACCGCGTCGCCGAAAGATTCTCGTGCGCGTGCGGTTCGTAGTAACCGGCTTGCTTGAGTTCACGAGCGAGCTTGATTCGTGCTTCGTTGGCTTCGGGAAGAAAGGCCGCGAGCACGGAAGTGGCGCTGCCGTAGGTGTAGTCGTTCGTCCTGACCGTGGGGACTTCGCGCGGTTCGACGCGCGGGACGGCCAAACTCCCGCGCCACTGCGAAGTTGGCGGAGCTTCAAACAACTGGCGATCCTGCCAACTGGTCGATCTGGACGTCACCGGTCGATCGCTGGGAACATCGCTGAGTGAAGCGGTGGAAGTCGAGTTGGCGGACGGTGCTGTCGCGGTCTCCAATTTGACGATCGCTAACGCCGGAGGCTTGACGGGGACGGGGTGGTTCTGCCATTGCTCGGCCTGTTGACGTTCGAGTCGCCACCGATCCAAGCGTTCGAGTTCTTCGTGAGGACTCTGCGAGAAGAGCCGCTCGCGGCTTCGGCGACGGACACAATTCGTCAGCGCCAGCGCGGCCACCAACGCACAAAAGCTGTAAAAAACGACTTGACATTCGAAAGTCGTGATCATGTCTTGGACTCACTTCGCACGTTCGAGGATTCCCGGTCCCCTCTCCCCCGCATCGGGGGAGAGGGCTAGGGTGAGGGGGCGAACACAGTTCAGCCATCGCATGTGGGAGAACCTTTTGTAGAAACTAGACTCGTCATCCAAGGCCGATAAATTCTCGAAAAACCCCTCACCCTGACCCTCTCCCCCGATGCGGGGGAGAGGGAACCAGAAAGACGCACGTACGCAGTAGGTTCAAGTGCGCTGACTGCCTTTCAAGATCGACATCACGGCGATGGAGCCGATGAGATCCAAGATCACGGCCGCGATGGTCAAGAACTTGCCCCCATAGGTGCTCAACAGCAACGGCAGGTAGTTCGGATCTCGCACAGTGAAGAACGTGATGATGATCGGCGGCAAGGCCAGCATCAGGATCGCCGTCCAGCGGCTGCCGATGGTGGCGGCTCGCAACCGGCCCAGGAACAGCAGCCGGTCGCGAATCGTTTGGGCGAGCCGTTCGAGCACCATCACCAGATCACCACCCGTCCGTTGATGAACCGACATCGCGGTAACCAGGATGTTGAGCGAAACCAACCCCGTACGATCCGGCAAATCGCGTAGCGACACCGCGACGTCCTCACCCATCTGCATGCGGCGAGCACTCACACGCAACTCCGGGCCCAGCGGCTCGGGCGTGTCCTCGGCGACCATCGCGCAACATTGTTCCATGCTGCGACCTGTCTTCGCCGCGCGGGCCAGCTCTTCAATCATGCCGGGCAGTTGCTGAGTCATCAATCGCTGCCGCCGCAGACGCGTGAACGTGACATACAGCAATGGAATGACGAAACCGAACACCAGTCCGATCGAAGTGCTCAGCAGGTTCTCCTGAAAGACCAGGGTCAGGCCGCCAAACACCACGCCACCAAACAGACACAACGTCAACACCGTCGCCGGCGAGGTTTTCAGCCCGGATTGGATCATCATCCGGTCGAAGCCGGAGTTGATGCGATTCGACGTCGCATCATCATCGGCGCCGGCGAAGAGGCTTTGTTCTTTCAAGATTCCCGCGAAGCCGGGATGCGAATCAAGGGGTCGGTAAACAGGGAGTTCAATCGTCATGACTGCGACCTTGTGGCGGAGTGCATTCGCTCGCCGAGATTAAACGCTGGGGCGATAGGTGACACCGGACGATAGCTCGCGAGCGTGAAACATCCCTTTGTGTGGCTCGTGACCGATGGCGCTCAGTCGCTTGAAGCACATCGGCTCATGGCCGGTGGAATAAAACGCACCGCGCGACTTGCCGTCCGGGCCGACGCCCGTCAGGCGATATACGAAGATGTCCTCGATCTGGTACGAGCCGTCGCGGCATCCACACAGCTCGGAGATACGGGTCACTTTGCGTTCTCCGGTGCTTAAGCGAGTCATTTGGACGATCACGTGGATCGCCGAGGCGATGTATTGCCGGGCGATCAACGCGGGCATGTCGACACCGACCAACGCGATCATCATTTCCAAACGGTCGAGCGCGTCACGGGTGTCGTTGGCGTGGACAGTGCTCATCGAGCCTGCGTGGCCGGTGTTCATGGCTTGCAGCATTTCGAACACCTCGCCGCCGCGCGCCTCGCCAACGATGATGCGATCGGGCCGCATTCGCAAACTGTTTCGCAACAAATCGCGTTGGTTGATCTCACCTTTGCCTTCGATGTTCGGCGGCCGCATCTCCA
>CAZPUJ010000352.1:0-6316 GCA_964589725.1 uncultured Planctomycetaceae bacterium | reverse complement strand
CGAGGCATTCACGCCGATCATCGTGCCGCCGCAGTGCGCGATCTTGGGTGTGGGCCGCATCAGCCTCGAACCGGCAGTCGTGGGCGACCGAGTTGTGCCGCGACATCGGATCTGGCTCAGCCTGTCGTTCGACCACCGCATTGTCGACGGAGCTCCGGCCGCGAGGTTTCTCGAAACGATCAAGGAGTTCGTCGAAAACCCCGCGCCGCAGTTAGTCACCTAGCATGCAACACATGCCCGATTCGATGAGTCGCCGTGCCGTCAAGCAGTCTCGGCCAAAGTCGCAGTCGCCGCACGGCTTTTTCGTGGCACAGCGAAACTTATCAGCATGCGCGGAGTTTAGTGGTGTCTGATTTCTCGGAAGCCGACCACGGGTTGGTGCGTCATCGCCAGTTTTCTTGTCTGAATGAGCTGATCCCAGGAGCCCCCCCATGATTCTTGTTCGACTTTTCAGGTTGGTTCTTGTCAGTCTCGTCGCCTGCTCTGGCCTTTCGTTCGCCGACGATTGGTCTCGGTTCCGTGGTCCGAATGGTTCCGGCGCGACGGACGCTCGGGGACTGCCGGTCACTTGGAGCGATACGGAAAATATCGTCTGGAAGTTGGACTTGCCTGGTCCCGGAAGTTCCAGCCCCGTCTCCGCCGGGCCGCACGTCTTCGTGACGTGTTACACCGGCTACGGCGTCAGCCGTTCGAGTCCTGGAGACATCACGAAATTACAGCGGCATCTGCTGTGCGTGGATCGCGCGACCGGTGGCGAGGTCTGGCGGGCAACGGTCGCGAGTCGCCAGCGCGAGGACCGATTCGAAGGCTTCCTCTGCGATCACGGCTATGCCACGCACACGCCCGTGACGGACGGCGAGCGAGTGTTTGTCTTCTTCGGCAAAGAGGGAGTGTACGCGTACGATCTGACCGGAAAGCAACTCTGGCGCGCTGACGTGGGGACGGGGTCGGGCCTCAACGGTTGGGGCTCGGGAGCCAGTCCGGTGTTAGTTGGTGATATTCTGATCATCAACGCCAACGCCGAGAGCGAGGCCGTTGTCGGTCTCGACAAACGGACGGGGCGCGAAGTCTGGCGAGCGTCAACGGAAGGTTACAAGGGATCGTGGACCACTCCCGTGCTGTTGCAAGCGAACGGCAAAACGGAACTCGTCGTCCACATGCCCGGCGAAGTCTGGGGACTCGATCCGACGGACGGCGGATTGTTGTGGTTCTGCACGGCGGGCCGATCGGGTGGCGCCAATGTCAGCGCCGTCACTCATGAAGGCGTAGCCTACATTCTGAACGGTGGTCCGGGCGGTTCGGTGTCAATGGCGATTCGTGGCGGTGGACGGAATGACGTCTCCAAGACTCATGTCGTGTGGCAGAAGTCGGCCGGCTCGTATGTTCCCTCGCCGGTCCTCGTCGATGACAAGCTGATGTGGGTCGACGACCGCGGCCAGTTGCACGCGCTTGCGACCAAGACTGGTGACGAGATTTTCCGCGAACGGCTTCCTGACGCGGGCGGCGTGTACGCTTCGATGGTGTCGGCGGACGGCAAGCTCTTCGCTGTCTCGCGCCGCCAAGGGACATTTGTGCTCAAGCCGGGAAACAAAGTCGAGCAACTCGCGCACAACCGGTTCGCCTCGGACGAGACCGACTTCAACGCCAGCCCCGCGATCCACGACGGCCGGCTGTTCCTGCGGTCGAATCAACGACTGTACTGTGTGGGAATCCGATGAGTCGGTTCATGGTCGGCACCCCTCGTTCTTCTGGACGAGCTTCGCCTGGAGCTGCTCAATCCGCCGCTGCGCTCAACGGCCGGCTAATGGTTGAAAAGCCTCCGGCTTGTGAAGCCGGCGAAGAAGAAAATCAACAAGCCGGCGAACCACTGGAGGTCGCGATCGTAAGGCTTTTAGTTGATCGGCATTACAACCATGAATCCACAATTCCTCTACTTTGTAGGTGCATTGGCGCTCCTGGTGAGCAATCTGGTGGCGCTCGGACTGACGGTCTTGCAACTTCCTGGAAACTGGTTGATCGTCGGGTTCGCCTTGTTGGCGGCCTGGTTGCAGCCCGACGGACAACGATTCGACGTGACTTGGGACACCGTGGCCGTTGTGGCGGGGTTGGCGATCATGGGGGAAGTGATTGAATTGGCTGCGGGAGCCGTGGTCGCCAAGAAGCAGGGAGCCAGTCGCCGCGCCGTGCTGCTTTCTGTGTTCGGGGGGGTGCTTGGCAGTCTCCTCGGTGCCGGCGCGGGTTCTGTGGTGCCTGTGCTCGGAACGTTGATCGGGGTGCTCGCCGGGGGTGCGGTGGGCGCATTTGCGGGTGCTTACATCGGAGAAGCTTGGAAGGGTCGGACGGAAGAGCAGGCGATCGCAGTGGGGCAAGCCGTGGCCATCGGCCGACTGCTGGGAACGCTCGGCAAGGTGATGGTCGGTGTGGTCATGATGTTGGTTGTCGCCTGGGATGCGGTGGCGTAGCGGTAGCGAACTGCAAGGCAATGTCAGTATCATGAGCACGTCCGCGTCTCAGAGAATCTCGGGGACGCACGAAACCTGTGTCCTGCGCTCGACAGGTATCTCGGCGTGACGATGCTCGCGAATGTCACTGAGTTCCTCGACCAACTTCGGCAGAGCAAGCTGCTCTCGGCTGAACTGTTTGACGATGCGGTGGCGAAACTCGGCGAGTTCGCCCAGCAAGATGCGATGACCGTGGCCAAGGCTCTCGTCAAAGCGGGAGTGATTACTCGGCTGCACGCGCAGCGGTTGTTGGAGGGACATGCTCGCGGCTTCTTCATCAACGATTACCGCATCGACGAGATTCTCGGTTCGGGCGGCATGGGTTGGGTCTATATCGCGCGTGACCTGCGGACGAATGAAGAAGTTGCCCTCAAGATGCTGTGCCAGCAGAACGAGAGCGACGCCGGGCTGCTCGCGCGTTTTCGGCTGGAGGCAGAAGCGGGCCTGCGGCTGAATCATGACGCGATCATCCGCACGCGCGAGATCAGCAAGGTCGCCGGCCTGTACGGCGATGTGCATTACATGGTAATGGATTTGGTCCGGGGCGTGGGAGTCGACGAGTTCGTGGCGATGGGCGGACCGATCGCTTGGCCGCTGACCTGTCATATTGTCCGGCACGTCGCGGCGGGATTGCATCACGCACATCGGCAAGGACTCGTACATCGCGATATCAAACCGGCAAACGTGCTCGTGGATCAGGACAGCAACGCGCACGTGTTGGACTTTGGATTGTCGCTCGCGTCGCAATCGACCTTGGGTGACGAATTCTCGCTGGCCATGATTTTTGGCCAGGACTGCTTGGGCACGGCCGATTTCATCGCGCCGGAACAAGCTCGCGATAGCTTCAATGTCGATCATCGAGCGGACATCTACAGCCTGGGAGCGATGATGTATTTCATGCTCTCCGGGCATGTCCTGTTTCCTGACTGCACGACTCGGTCGCAAAAGATCGACGCGCATCGGAAGGTCGAGCCGCAGCCGATTCGGAAATTGGTTCCCGATGTTCCGGACCTGGTCGCCGAAATCTTGAAACGGATGCTGGCCAAAGATCCCGGCCGGCGTTTCGCCGCGGCGCTCGACGTCGCCACAGAGTTGGAGCCGTTCGCAAAGCCCAAGCACGTGACGTTCGATTTTCAGGAAATCCTCAATCGGAGGTTTGCGATTGCTCGTCAACGCCAGAGGCTGTTCGACAGCCACGCCCAACGCGCAGCGGCAGCCAGCAGTCTGTCGGTGTGCTCAGTCGATTCAAAAGCGAGTCGGCCGTTGCAGGCTCAGTTGGAGACCACGATCCAAAAAGACACGCACGTGGGAGCAAAGGGCGACCGGCCGGCCGAACACGAGGATCAACCGCCACGGCTATGCCTTCCAGATGAATCAGATTGATTCGGCAACATAACCGACTCGAAGATTCCGGCGACCGGCGAGGATTTGCCATGAAATCGGCCTTTGCCGGTGGCTTCGCCATCGGCCTGCTGTTGTTTGCGGTGGCATCACGCTCCGCGTGGTGAGCCTTTTGAACTGCGGCCACGAGCGCTTCCGCAAACCGCTGCGAGAGTCTTCGATCCACGCCTCAGAAACCATTCGGTCGTTTAGCCCGGAAGTCTCGTCTCGCGGAGCGAGACGGTTACTTGCGGTCTAACGAACCCGGCACGATGCGCGTCAGCTCATCACTGAGGATCGACGGGCACCAGTATTTCTCGATGTGCTCGATGACCAATTCGGTGCCGCGCGTGTGGCTGACATACGGTTTTTCGCGCGGATCGTACATGGCGTCTGTCAGGTCGCGAGCCAGCACGACGTTGAAGCCTTGCTTGACCATCTGTCGAATCCCGAACGGCCGGCCAAGCACACACATGTTGGTATGCACGCCCATGAGCACGACGTTCTTCAGGCCCTCTTGCTTGAGATAGCTCAAAATCTCCTCGCCATTATCGCTGACTCCGTCCCAGCCGCTGATCGTAAGGCCGGGATGCTGGCGGCTGAACTTCTGCACGACGGCACCGACAACCGGATCGTCGCACGCTTGCTTCGAGACCTCGACCGGCAGCTCGGGTTCACGTTTCGGGTCGACGTGACACCAGGCTTCCAACGGAAGTTCGGGCTTGTACTTGGTGGCCTGCTGCATCCGTTTGCGTTGCGGCATGTCAGCGTAGTGGTAAGTCACACCGCTGGGAGCGTGAATGACCGTCGCACCATGATTCCTGGCCGCCGTCAGCACGGCATTCATGCGCGGAGCCATGTCCGTCACTCGCTCGGACGCCGACACGCAATAGTGCCCGTCCCACATGTCGCATACGATGATCGCCGTCTCGGAAGCGTTCCAAACCGTATCCTTGGTCTCCGCCTTCCACACGCCGCTCCCCTTGGCCGATTCTATTCGTGTACGCGGACGCAACAAGAATTCACCCGCGACCTTCGGCTTGTTGACGATACGGTCGGCGACGGAATCCGACTTTGAATCGGCGGCGTTGGCCTGTGTGCCGACGCTAGATGTGTTCAAGACCAATGCCGCGAGCATCCAGACGCGACAACACAGACCTCGCGGCAGTGATGTAGGCAAGAATGACCGAAATCGTGGTGATTGGATCATGTCGTCATCTCCCAGAGAGTTTGGATACGAGTGGGATCGTTGTCGGCTCGCTGACGTAGAAGTCGGTCGAAAGTTGCTGCACGAACGGCGTGACGTGGGCAGGCCGGAAATCCGCGACCAAATCAGCGTCGTTGGTGGCTCTGGAAATGCCCAAGGTGCTGCTGGCAATGGACCCACCGAAGTAGTACTCCACGCCAAGCTCCTGAAAGGCTCGCATCACGGGAGCAACCGCTTTGTTCATCTCAGAGCCGTTCATGCCGAACGCCCCTTCAAGTACTCCCGCACGCGGCCAGCCAAGTCGCTGCCATAATGCAATTCGATGAACCTCAGTCCGACTTCTTCCGGAGACGCTTCTGGCTCAGCTTGCTGAATCGCTCGCTTGGCGTTTCGCCGAGTCATTTCCGTCAGTTCACACACTCGCGCAAACCGCTCGGCCGGAGTCTTTCTCCGCCAATGCTCCACGAGCACGGCTTCCGCTTCAGGATGGGTGTCGCTCAGCATGGCGGCATTATTCTCGTGGCGAACGTTTCCGTACAGACTGCCACGATTCATCACGACTTTGTTGCCTTCGGTCGGTCGTCCAGTCGCAGGACATAGATCGTGGCGTTGCCGGTGGCGAAGTGGCCGCTGTCGTCGGTGAAGGCGAGTTCGCGGACTCGGCCGGGGAAGCTCAGGCGTTGGATCGAACGGCTGGTGTTCAGGTGGATGATCTGTACCCGGGGCGGAGGTTTCGTTCTCCAAGAATGGGGCCGCCAGACGACGGCCATCGGGGGAGAACATGTGACCGAATGCGGTTTTGTCGCGGAGCGACATCCGATGGTAGCCGTGGGTTTCAACCCACGGATTCGGGTGCCCCGCGAATAACTCGTCGCGGAGCGACGATTGAATCGCGGGCGATGACACGAATCCAACTGGGGGTTGGGGGCCTGATGTCGGTTCAATCGTCGCTCCGCGACGAAATTGTTTTGTCGGATCACCGACCGTGGGTTGAAACCCACGGCTACCTTCGGTGGTCGCTCCGCGACCCAAGACGCCCGGCGGTCGCTCCGCGACCAAGGCAAAGAACTCCGGTGACCCTGTGTCACTTTGTCGGCGCGGCTTCCAATCGCACGACGTAGATGGTGGCGTTGGCGTTGCCGGTGATGAGGTGGCGGCTGTCGTCGGTGAAGGTGAGTTCGTGGACTCGGCCGGGGAAGGTCAGGCGTTTTTCGACGACTCCGCTGGC
>CAZPUJ010000351.1:0-10557 GCA_964589725.1 uncultured Planctomycetaceae bacterium | reverse complement strand
GGCGATGCGGCACAGTGATCCCCAATTGATAGCGAAAGTTATCGGCGAAATACCGCCGCACCGCGTCAATCTTGTCCCGCGACGATTTGCAATCGGCGAACAAAACGGACGCCCGTCTTGTGATGCGGGGATCGACGTTCTCGGGCAATTGCAACAATTCGTCGCTCACAATTCGCGCCCGATCCGACGGCAGTTCGAACGGATCCCCTGGCATCCATTCATACGGTTGGACGAGCGGTCGGCTGGTGGAAGGATCAGCATCCTGCGGCAGCCAAGCGGTGTAGTTAACGTCCGGTGGAAAATTGTCCGCGGACACCACGCTGTGCCGATCCAACGCCAATTGCTTGATCGACACCTCGACGAAAGCTGTCGCGAGCGGCAGAAACACGAAACGATCGACAGGCGTCGCTCGCCAAACTTCGACCGCACGATACGTGGTTGCTTGGTCGACCGGCTTCAGCGGAAACAAGGGTCTCGTCGGCGGAGTGGTTTCATGTGTGGGCAAACGAGCCCCGGTTTGTGGCCACAGCGGTTCGCGCGTCCACATCGGCGGTAGCGCCGGATGCAGTTCCCAACCTCGGCCGATGAATTTGTCGAATGCGCGCCCTCGTAGATAGCCAAGTGAGCGGCTCGTGACGACTCGCATCGTAATCTCGTTGTCCGGAAGCGATTTCAAACGCTGCAGGCTTCCCAAGTCTGCTTTGCCCGAAAAGCCGATCATCGCGTCGGATTTGAGCATTCGATGACGCGGAGCGGCCGCGCGCATGAAGATGTGTTCGATATCCGTCCAGCGATCCATCACCCAGGCATTGCCGGCGCGCGCGGACAGCCCCGTCGTCAACAGCACCGCCGCGCTGAGCGTGGGCCGCAGCCACCGTTGCCGTCGCGGCACGACGTGTGCTTGCCGGCGTCGAGCGACCGAGTAGTACATCACGGACAAGCCGACGAGTGCGAAAGTCGCATGTTGGTACATGCGACGTTGTCGCCGAGACACGCTGACGTCTCCCACGCACAGGAAGACCAACACGGCCAACATCGGCAGATAGACCGGCAACGGTCGATCGGGTCTTCGAGCCCACAGTCGAGCCACCTGCGCCAGCAAGAAGAATTGCCCCGCCGCATGCACCAGAGAATACATCACGTAGCCGTCGCGCAGATCATGCGGCGCGAAATACCACTTGAGCGAACAGAGCAACGCGAGAGCCAAGTCCACGAACGGCAGCTGAGTCGATGAGACTTCCCAGCGCCGCCTCCACATCACGGCCGGCAAGCTGACGATCGCCACGAAAATCGAAAATACGATCGTCTCGGACAGGTACCAAAACAGCACCGCCTGCAGCAGGATCAGCAGCCAAGCCAACCACGCTTGCCGATTCATAGGACTCCGATGCCGGCATTGATTTGTTCGGGTGTGAGATGAATGAAATCCACATCTGGCTGGTGCAGCGACATCGCGGGCGGACCACGTTGAATCACCACGACTTTGACGCGACAACCCGCTTCGAGCGCCGCTTGTACCAGCCGTTCCCGCGCGTCGTCCCAACCCAGAAACAGGTAAACCACAGCCGAAATGTGCGGAAACTCGTTCGCCAGCGCGGCCGTGAGTCGATCGAACGGGCTCTCGCAGCAAGACGGCACGCAAGCCAGGATTTCCAAGACCGTGTCGATCGGCGTCGTGTGACGTCCTGTGCGAAACACATGTAAATCCGGTCCGGCGGCAAAGACGTCCAACAGATATTCTCCGCGTGAGAACACGTCGGCCACGGCCGCAGTCAGACTCACCGCGGACTCCAGTTCGGGATAGCCGTTTCGACCGGCGCGGCGAAAACGCGGGACGAACGTGTCGAGCACCACTCCCATGCGGTGAAAGTATTCTTCCTGGTACTCGCGCACGACTGGCCTGGCAAGCCGCGCCCACGAACGAAAATCAATATGCCGCGGCGAGTCACCTGGCATGTAGTCGCGGTTGCCGATGTACTCTGGCGATTCGCCGATCTGCGAGGTGTACGCGGCACCACCCGGTTGATAACGATGCCCGACGTCCAGACGAATCTGACTCAGCGGCTGGAATCGCGGCAGCACGAGCACCGAGCGAGACTCCTTTCGTCCGAGTTGATTGCGAAACAGATTGAATGGGAACGTCGAAAACGCTCGCACCGCCGGCAATTGGTACAAGCCGCGTTGATGGGGGATCACGCGAATCGGCATTTTGACCGCGTCACCGGCAGCCAACGTCGTCACGATGCGATCTTCATGCACGATCTCCCACGACCTTGGCGGCTGAAAGCAGGCGACCGAGACATCGAACAACGGCCAGCGACCGCCATTGGTTACGGTGAACTCACCCTGCGCCGGCAGACCCGCCGTGACACGTTCGGGCCACTGCCCGGAGATCGACACATTGAGCCAACGCAACACTGAACCCACCGCCGACGCGGTCATCATCAACATGAACAGCGTGACTGGAATCTGGTAGATTGGCATTTCGTCCGTGATTGCCCCGGCTGCCGCCGAGGTCGCCAACGCCAGCATCACGACCTTCCCGGCGGGCGTGAATGGATACACCCAGACGTAAAACAAAACTCCCTGAAACGGCCGCTCGCGAAACATCGCACGGTCTGCCATGATCGGCCGCAGTAGTCCTCGTCGAAAGTTACGGAACGCCGCCCATGTCGTCATGTGCCGTGGTCCTGAAATCGGGCCGAGGTGAGAAAACAGTCGACTCGAACGGAGCGTCGACGTTTCGAACCAGTATCGCGCGGAGTTCACGCGGCGACAAGCGGCGAGATAGCGACCGGCCTTGTGCCAGTCCTTTGCCTCTTGGTCGTGCCGGACTTTTCCTTTCGCCGGACACAAGGTCCGGAGCTACTCGGGTGTTTTGGTCGCCGCCTCGGCCGGCTTGGGCGGTTCGACCTTGAATTCATAGACTGCGATCTCATTGTGCCCGACGGCGAACAGCGTGTCGCGAGGCTCGTTCAGCACCGCCTGATGCACGTGCATCGGAACTTTGTCTTGATGAATCAATTTGCCGGTATCGACGCTGTAAAAGCTGACGAAGCCAGCGCCGTCTCCACCCGTTCCGAGCAACCACTGACCAGCAGGATCGAAAATCAACTGTTCGACCAGTCCTTTGAACTTGTCATCCGAGAGTTCATGCACGCGCTCAGCTTTCTGCCAATCAAAGATCTCGATGCGTGACGGCCCGCCGAGATGATCGATGTTTTCAATCGTGCCGATGCCTCCGGCGGCCAGCCGTCGATTGTCCGCGGAAAACGCCAGCGCGCGAATGCCGCCGATCGAATGCCGTCGTTGACGTGGATCCCACGTGTACAGCACCGGAGCTTCAACGCTGCCGACCTTTGTTCCCGATTCCGTTTCCCAAATCGCGACGTGTCCGACTTTGTCGCCCGTCGCCAGGAACTTGCCGTCCGCCGAAAACGTGACGGCATAAAGCATGGATGGAAAATCATGCGGCGTGATCGGCTTGTGGTCGCTGACTTGGCGAAGGAACTCACCGGTTTGAGCGTTCCACAATTTGCACTGCATGTCGTCCGCAACGCTGGCGAGCGTGCGACTGTCCGGACTCAAGGCCAAGCGGCGAATCCACAACTCGTGAGCTTTCACGCTGCGGATCGGTTCCTTGGTTTCGAGATTCCACCAGATCAACTTTCCGTCGTAGCTGCCCGACACGACCGTCGTGTTGTCGACGAGCACGACTCCCGTGACATAGCTCTGATGCCCCTCGCCCTTGAAGGCTTCAGGCTGCGGCTTCTCGGCGAGAGCGTCCACCTCATGCAGCTTGAAGTCCGAACTGCCGAAGACCAGCCGATTGCTGTTGGGAACACGCGCGACGCAGAACGCGATGCTCGGCAGGCCGAATTCTTTGACGAGCTTCAGCTTGGTCGGATCGGATGTGGTCATGGGTGAACTACCTGCGTTGGAAATGTCAGATTACGCCAGCACCTCTTTGACTGGCTTGGATCCAAAGTCCGCCAGCGGAATCGGCCGCGCTCCTACGAAGTATTCTTTTTGCGGATTGATGCCCAGCGCGGAGAGCATCGTGGCGAACAGGTCGCTGGCGGAGACTTCGCCATCGGCGACTTTGTGGCCGTCTTCATCGGTCTTGCCGTAGGCCACACCGCCGCGGATGCCGCATCCGCTCAGCGTGCAACTCCAGGCGCTCGCGAAGTGATCGCGGCCCAAGCTGGGGTTGATCACCGGAGTGCGGCCGAACTCTGCCAACGTGATGATTAGCGTGTGTTCCAACAGCCCGCGGTCCTTCAGATCGTCGAGCAATGTGGACATCGCATGGTCAAGGTCCGCACACAGTTCGCGGTGCGTTTCGAAATTCTGTCCGTGACTGTCCCACCAGGCCCGAGCCACTTTGACGAACGGCACGCCCGCCTCGCACAACCGGCGAGCGATCAGGCATTGTTGCCCGAATTGAGTCGACCCGTATTTGGCTCGCGCAGCTTCCGGCTCTTGTTCGATGTCGAAAAGTTTTTCGCTGGCCATCAAGCCGCGTACGCGCTGATACGCATCGGTGTGGCTGCTGATCAAATCGCTCGACCGGTTCCGAGCGAAGCGTTGAGCGAGCAAGTCACGCAACGCCGCGCGATCCTGATGGCCGATCTCGGAGATGGTGTCCAAGCGACGCATGTTTTCCGGCTGCATGCTCTCCGACAGAAACATCGGAGCGTATCGAGAACCCAGGAATCCGCTGGTGCCTTTGCGTCGGCCTTCGGTCGACGTGTACATCGAAACGTAATCCGGCACTTGGCTGCTCGCTCGGCCGAGTTCCTTGGCGGCGATCGCTCCCAAGTCCGGGTAGTCGATGCCGGGATCTTTGCGTCGGCCGGTCTCCATCAATTCGGAGCCGCCGCCGTGATCACCGTTCTTCGTGTTTAGAGAACGAATGATGGCCGTGGTCTGCATGCGTTGAGCCATCTTCGGCAACAGCTCGCAAATGTGAACGCCCGTCGCGGAAGTCGGGATCGGTCGGAACGGCCCTCCGGTCGGTCGACCCGGCTTGGGATCCCACGTCTCGAACTGACTCGCACCGCCCGCCAGCCACAGCAAGATGACTCGCTTGTCGTTCTTCTTGACGTCATCAGCCCAAGCCGTGTGCCGCAGTCCATCTAACCGCGCCATGTCGGCGGCGAATGTGCCAGCAGCTCCGAGCGTGGCCGCGCTCAGGAATCCACGGCGAGACAAACCGTGCTCCGGTGATCCGCAGCAGAAGCTTCCAGGTTGTGGCATGAGAGGGCTCCTGCGACTAATAGTTGAATCGCAACTCCGGGTTGGTCAGCAACGCCCAAACGACTTGCCGAATGGCGGCGAGTCGATCGGACGAATGCTTGTCGAGATACTCCGTCACGGCCTGTCGTTCGTCGTCGCGCGGCGGTCGCGAGCAGATCGCCCAATAGGTCGCGTCGATCACCGCGGGAAACGACTCCAAACTCTTGAGGTGTCCAACGAGTTTATCACCCGCATCGCGGATCAATTCGTTGTCAATGTGGTTGCTGTTGCTGAAGAGCAGCGCCTCATCGACAGCAATTTGAAATTGGCCGTCACCGGGTGTTTCGATCTGCCCAACCCAACTGTTGGCGGCCCCTTCCAGTTGCTCGCGGCGAGTCGCCCACTGCTCCGCTTGATCAGACGTCGGCCACTGCGTCGGATTGTGCGAGGCCACCGACAACGACAAGCCATACTGGCGCGGCGACAGCGACCTGATCTTGGCGACCGCGAACAGCGGTGGGGCCGGAAGGTCGCCGGGCAAAGCCCACTCGCTGGAGCGCGAGTATGTCTGGCTGAGCGCGATGCCGCGGAGTAATCGCTTGAGGTCGTAGCCGTGTGCAACCAAATCACGAGTCAACCAGTCGAGCAACTCCGGATGACTAGGAACATTGGCCGAATGCATCTGATCGAGCGGATCAACCAGACCCCGGCCGAGAATCCGTGCCCAAATGCGGTTGACGATGTTGCGGGCGAAAAAGCGGTTGTCCTCGCTACGCAAGGCGACTTCAACCAGTTTCTCGCGCGGACTGAATTCGGGCTTTGTCGGCGGAGGAGCGTTGTCCTCTTTCATCAGAAGCTTGACTGCTTCATCCAACTTCTTGAGGTCGTCCTTCGATCGCTCGACCGTCGGCTCGTCGATGACCACGCCGGTCAAGAACAGAAACTTGGCTTGCTTCTCGACTCCCTTGGTCGTGCTGAACTTCACTTCTCCAACCGACTTCTCCGCCAGCAGGTTTTTCTTTGTCAGGTAAGTGCGACTGAAGAACGACGACATGCCATAGAAATGGTCTTGCTGCCAATCGGGAGCGAGCGGATGGTCGTGGCACTTCGCGCAACTGACATTCACGCCAAAGAACAAACTGGCAGCGTCGTTGGTCAGGTCATCGACGCTTGCGGCGCGCGCTTTGACGAACGTCAGCGCGGCCCGTTGCTGTTCGTCATTCTCGTCGCCGACCAACATGTCGCGGAACATGACGTCCCAGGCGCGGTTTTGTTGAACGGCCCACAACAAGTACTTCCGAAAGTCGCCGTCGTTGGCTTTCTTGGGAAGCAGCAGACGATCCAGTTCGTTGCGATGGTGAAACGCGTAGTCGGGACTGGCGAGCAGTCGATCGACCAGTTCGGCTCGTTTCGCTGTCGAAGTCGAGGCGGCGTATGACTGTGCTTCGGACGTGGTCGGGATGCGTCCCGCAAGGTCGAGCGTTAGACGTCGGAGCAGATTCAAGTCGTCAACCTGTACGGACGGAGTGACCTTCTCAGACTCAAGCCGCTGAATGACGAACTGGTCGATGGCTTGTTCGATCGGCGTGTCGGCCGGCAACATCGTTGACTCGGCAGCGAGCGACGAAAAGGCCCCACACAACCAGACTGCGACCGTGCTGATGGAAAACAACATCCGCATGGGTACGTCTTCAGGAGGCGGGATCAAGCGAGGAGGGCAATGTCGCCAAGGAGCGGAAGCAAGCCCCGGCCTTGGCACAGTGAGCGTAAAGCTACCGTGCCACCAATGAGGCAGCAAGTAGTATTGATGATTATCGTCCGGTTCGACACAGCCACAACAGGGGGCTTGTTCTTGGCGATCTCAACCTTGCCGGGCCGACGATACCCCCCAGCGATTTATTCCGCCGATCCCGTCGATGCCGGTTTGGTTTGCGGAGCCGGTTCGGACTTGGGACTGGCACCCACGGGCGCATTGTTCGCGGGAGGGACGTTGGCGGGTCGGCGGCTATCGAGCCAATCGCTGAAGCCCTTCAGTTGCTCTTTGGAGAACTGCTTGTCGTCTGCGTTAAGCATGTGATTGGCGATCAACAAGATTTGATCGTAAGCATCTTTGACGTCTTTGGAATTCGGAAGGGCTTCCATCAACCCGGGCTTGCGTTTTCCCAAAACGAGTGGTTCCCCACGTTCTGCCTTGAACGCGAAGAACAAGTTGAAGGAGTAGTATTTCCATTCCACTCGAGCGGGGCTGGCGTTGTACGCTTGAGCCATCTCGTATCCGAGATTGGCGATGGCATACGCGGTGGGTGCGATGTTGACGTTATTGTCGGGCGGCAATCGGCCGACGGCTTTCGCCGCTTTGGTGCGCACCTCCCAGTGTCGTTTCTTGTCGGAGATCGTATCGCGCAACGCGTCCAAGACCACAGGATTGTTGCGAGCGGCCGGGTCGACGGTCACGCCCGCGGTCGCCAAGCACTCCACCAACACCATCTGATACCACCAGTACGTGTCGTTCCGTTTCAGTTCCGCCGCCAGAGCCAGAGCGATCTCCGCTCGTCGTTTGTCGTTCGGATCCGGCGGTAAGCCCGTGCGACAGATGCGGATCAAGCCGCGCACGGCGGGAATCTTGATGGCCTGATGCTGTTTGTCGTCTTTGACCACTTTCAGTAAAACCGGGCAAGCGCCGACATAGGCGGGAGGTTCCACTCCAACCTTCGTCGGGTATTCGGACGACAACTGACTGAGCAACAAGACGACATTCAGTCGCACGATGAAATGGTTATCGAGCAATTGCTCGCAGCGATCGGTAATGGCTTTCAACAAGTACTCGCGAGAGGCCGGTGTTTTGGCTTTGAGTTTGATGTCGTTGAGGATCGTCTTCCGCAGATCGTGCAGCCGCTCTTTGGGTGGAGCATTCCTGAGGACCGCGCCCGGCTTGTCTCCTTTTTTCGGCGCCTCTTCCTCGCGGAATTTTTTCATTGTAAAACGGTCAATCATATACTTCGCACCGGCGTCGATGGCCTTCTTCTCTTCGTCGGTGAGATTAGACGACTTCAGAGCGTCCTCAAAGGGCTTCAGGCCCTTGCGACGGAACTCGATCTCCTCGGCATCGGTGTACATCTCCTTGGTGATCTGCATCTCGGGCGGGATGTCGCGAGCCTGGATCAAACCGGGTGGAAGAGCGTTCTCTTGCGGCTGGCCAGCGACGTCTTCCGGTCGCGCCTCGGCGGTGTCGCTGACCTGACAGAAAGCCAACTGAGCGGATGACAACAACAGCAGCACACTCAGCGCGCCGGCGGGGCACATTCTTCGAATTCGCTCAAATCGAGCAGGCATAGATCGGAAGCTTCGAGTGGAGGTTGTCAGCACGCTTGCCACGCACGCTGGTGGAAGGAGGTCCGGTTGCACGACACGGTCCCCTTTTCGGGACAAAGCCGAACGATCGAACGTCGTTGGCGATTCCAAGGTTCTGTCCAAGAAAGAAACAAGGTACTCGGCGGGCGCGGGTTTTGCCACGTTGCATTCCCTTAGCGAGCCAATTCCCGCGTACAAACACGACTTCCTGATCAAGGACGAAAAGACCGGGACGACTGCAAAAAGAGGTGAAGGAGGACCAAGGAAGTGACTTCGATGCATCGAACCCCGGCCAGCGATGCCTTACGGTGAGTCAACCGTATCACTGGTTTTCGGACAGTGTCAAGCGGCGGCTCTGGATCGCGGATCAATCACCGATCAGCGGCCGCGCGGCGGACGGATGTTACGGATTCGCAGCCCGAGGCTTGCGTGGCACAATTCGCCCGACCGACAATCTCCACCGGCCCGTCCAACATTCTGCACTCCGAGCCGCCGTCATGACGTTGCTGTTCACGGACCCTGTTTTTCTGGAGCACGACACGGGCAAGCACCCGGAGTCCGCCGAGCGGCTGCGGAGCATCACGCACAAGTTGACGGAGCTGAAGCTCGATGAACGCTGTGCCCGCGGCGAGATCGCGGCCGCCTCGCGCGAGCAACTGTTGCGAGTCCACTCGGCCGAGCACATCGACCACGTGGAACGATACTGCCGCGACGGCGGCGGGCGGATCGAGCAAGACACGATTTGCAGTCGCCGCTCGTACGACGTGGCCCTGAGAGCCACCGGCACCGCCTGCGCCGCCGTCGATCAAGTTCTGAAGAGCGACGCCAAGCATCATCGCGCGCTCTGCCTGGTTCGGCCGCCGGGACATCACGCGCTGGCGAAGGAACCGATGGGCTTTTGTTTATTCAACAATGTGGCCGTCGCGGCGCGGCATGCTCAAGCAGCTCATGGCCTGCGGCGCGTTTTGATCGTCGATTGGGACGTGCATCACGGCAACGGTACGCAAGACCTCTTCTACGAAGATGGCGAGATTCACTTCTTCTCCGCTCACCGCTTTCCATTTTATCCTGGCTCAGGCGACAGCGACGAAACGGGCAAAGGCAAAGGGTTGGGAGCGATCTTCAACCTGCCCGTGAAGTTCGGCTCGCCCCGTCGCGAGTATCTCGCACGGTTCGAGTCGATGTTACTCGACGCGGCGAAACGCTGCCGGCCGGAGTTCGTGCTGATTAGTGCGGGCTTCGACGCGCATGCGAAAGATCCAATCGGCTCGCTGGGATTGGAGTCTGAAGATTTCACGAAGCTCTCGGAACTCGTCATCGGCGTGGCGAAAGAGCACTGTGGAGGAAAGATCGTGAGCCTGCTGGAAGGTGGCTACCACCTGACCGCGCTCGCCGAATGCGTGGCGTTGCACTTGAGTGCGCTCCACGATGCATGAGGCGACTACCTCGGCCATGCGTTGAAGAACTGTTGCAAGCGGCCCAGTTCGCCGGGCAAGAACTTCGCGGCCGAGATATGTCCGGCATCGAGCCATACCAGGTCCGGTCGTTTGCCGATCGAGGCCCACAACGCTTCGGTTGCCTCGCGGGGAATGATCTCGTCATTCTTGGCGTTGACCATCAACACGTCGCGGTCTCTCAATAGATGGCCGTGGGTCACCGGATCGACCGGCTCCAGCAGCTTGAGAAACGACTCACGCGACTCACCGCGAGCGATCCATTCCTGGCGAAAAGTCTCCGCGTCGCGATGATCCATCCTCCATAGGTTTTCGCCCAGTCGACCGCCTCCGAGATAAATCGCCACCTTGCGAAACCTCGGTTCGCCCGCCGCCGACAGCGCGGACATGATGCCTCCCAAACTGATGCCCGTGACCCCCAGCCGTTTCGTGTCGACTTCCGGCCGCGCCGTCAACCACGCCGCCGCGCGACGCACGTCGAGCACCGCTTGTGTCATCGCATCGGCGGTCTCGC
>CAZPUJ010000350.1:0-5499 GCA_964589725.1 uncultured Planctomycetaceae bacterium | reverse complement strand
GGCCACTTGCCGACGACGCGATCATGATGACGGCCAGTCATTACCTGCGCGTCGCCAACAACCAAGAGGCCGACCGCTATTTTTCGATGCTCCGCGAGGAATATCCGCAGAGCCCGCACTTGCAAACGTCGTTCATACTCGGTTCGCATGTGAAGCTGGCGTCGTACCAGGGAGCATGCTACGACGTGAAACAATTGGAAGACGCGCGGCAGCTTAAAGAGAGCACACTGCGGCTGTTCCCCAACCTCCCCGAACGGGAACGACTCAAAGAAGAGCTGGCACAGATTGACGAAGCTCGCTCGCTGCGGTTGTGGGAATTGGTCCAACTCTACCGCCGCAAGAATAAACCCAAAGCCATGGTGATCTACGCCGAAGACCTGCTCCAGACGTATCCCCAGTCGCGCCACGCTCCGGGCGCCCGCGACATCCTGGCGGAGTTGCAGCCTGAACTGCTGGAGAAATATCCGGGACCGCGCGGCACTCGCTCCGCGCGGAAACAAGCCAAGGATAACGACGCGACGACGGCGCGACTTCGCGTAAGCTCTGAGGATTGAGCGAACATGAACAGCAATGACGCATTGCAAATTGCAAATTGTGGACAATCGCGCCAGCCAATTTGCAATTTGCGATTCGCAATTTGCAATGTGTTAGTCATTCGCCTCGTCCTGTTGCTCACCCTGATCGTGATCACCGTGCTTTCCGGCTGCGGCTACATGGTCGGCAGTGCGAACGATCCGCAGATTCGGACCGTCGAGGTGCCGGTTTTTGAGACCAACTCGTTTCGTCGCGGCATCGAGTTGCAGCTGACGGAAGCCGTGCAAAAGCAGATTCAACTTCGCACGCCGTTTCGCGTGGTCACCGACGGCGGCGATACGCGACTCACCGGCCGCATCATTGACGTGCGCAAGAGTGTGTTGGGTGAGACGCAATTTGACGACCCGCGCGAACTGCAAATCAATTTGGCGTTGGAAGTTGTGTGGGAGGATCTCCGCGCCGGCCGCGTGTTGTCGCAGGAGCAGATTCCGCTCGCTCCGGAATTAACGGCTCTCCGCGCGCAGTCCGAGTTCGCTCCCGAGGTTGGCCAGTCACTGGCTACGGCGATGCAACAGGCCGTCAACCGGCTGGCTCGCCAGGTTGTCGATCGTATGGAAGCTCCGTGGTAGGACGCGGTCTCGTCAAGATCGCGATTTCGCGGGAAACATCGGACGCACTTTGAGACTGCCGCTTCCGCGATCAAGCGGTTAAAACACGCCTGTCAGATTTGTCCCGTGACGTCGATTTCGATTACGAACGTCCCGTCGTCTCGTCCTGCCGTCTAGAACTGAAACGGCGGGAACAAATTCGGGACGAGACCAAATCTTGGAGCCGAATACATGCCCGCGCCGAACGGATTGAGAGAACTCCATGAACTCCACCTGAAGCTGAAGGACGTACAGGAGCAGTTAGAGCGCGGTCCGCGACTCATTAAGGCCAAGGAGAACATCCTGGCCAAAAAGCAAGCTGAACTGGAACACCTGAAGGCTCAGCACGTGGCGCAGCGAAAACTCGCGGATCAAAAAAACCTGCAACTCAAAACGAACGAAAGCAAACTTGCGGATCTGAATGCCAAGCTGAACATGTCGAACTCGAACCGCGAGTTCGACATTCTGAAAGGCCAGATCGCAGCCGACATGATGGCCAATAGTGTGCTCGAGGATGAGATTCTGGATTGCCTTGAACAAGCCGATCGAATCAAAGGGCAAGTCGCCAACGCCGAGCAAGCCGTCGCCGACGCCAAGGACGAGATCCGCAAGACATCCGAGCAAGCTGTTGCCGCGGAACCCGGTCTCAACGATCGAGCCGCTACGTTGGGCGTGGCCCTGACCGAGGCCGAGACCGTGCTCAGCGACGAGGTGATGCTCGTTTACCGCCGACTGGTGGCCGCTCACGGAGCCGAATCACTGGCCACAGTCGAGAACGGCGTCTGCACGTCGTGCTATGTGACACTGTCGCCGCAGCAAAACGTCGACCTCCGCACCGGTAGAATCATGTTCTGCCGCAGTTGCGGAAAGCTGATCTACCTCAAGCCAGCGGAATGAGGAACAGGGCCGAAATCCGCAATCACACTCACGTTCGCCCGCGCGCGATGCGGCCGTTGACCACCAACGCGATCAGCAGCACCACGCCCATCACGAACGGACGCAGTTGATCGAACTGAGGAATCCATGCGATTCTCACGGGGACCAAGCCGACACGCAGGACCGTAAAGGTCAAGACGCCGACCAATGTTCGCACCATGCCCCCTTCGCCACCAAAGAGACTGGTCCCACCGAGCACCACGCAGGCGACGGACTCCAGCAGCAGGTCGGCATTCTGATCCATGCTGACGCTGCCCATGCGGCCGGCGTTCACCAACCCACCTAAGGCCGTGGTCAGAGCGCAAATCATCAAACAAGCGACGACGATTCGTTCGGTGCGCACGCCAGCCAATCGAGCGGCTTCGCGATTGCCGCCGGTCATGTAAACGTACCGACCGAATCGTGTGTGTTGCAGCACGATGTGTCCCGCCAATATGACGCCCGCCGCCAGCACGGCGCTGTACGGAAGATGGAATTTCAACGAATTCAACCACCAGCTTTCGTTGCCCAACGTGACAAGGACCTCGGGGAGCTTGAACGTGTGGCTTTTCGTGAGATAGCGGGCTGAACCTTCGCAGACAAACATCATGGCCAGCGTGATGATGAAGCTTGGCAGTTTGGACGTCACCGTCAAAACGCCCGACAACAGACCAGCAATCAGGGCCGCCAGAAAGGGAATCCCCAGGACCGCGAACATCGCCCACGCACCGATTTTCCCCTCGCCATTCGGACCGCCGGCAAAGGGAAGTTCAAACAGCACGCCGCACACGCAGGCCGAAAGTAACGCGATTTTACCCGCCGCGAGATCAATCTCCGCCGTCAACAACACGAATGTCATGCCGACCGAGACGATTGCCAACACCGCTCCTTGTTGCAGAACCAGGCTGGCAGTGCCCGCGTTGAGGAACTCATGTGGCCCGATCCAGACGGTGAAGATGGCGATCATCACCAGCAAACTGACGACCGGAGCCAAATCACCACTGTGCCACCGATCACGCCACCAGGCTGGCCACGGCCGAATGTTCGGATTCGTCATGATAGCCGACATTGTGACGGGTCGGCGGTTCGCTGCCAGTGACTCGGAGGCTTCCAACGTCGGGGTCGCTTACGCCGCCTGGGATTGAGCGGCTTCCATCCTGAGCACTTCTTCCACGAGCGACGTGTAGTCTTGCGATCCAGCCGACTTCGGCTCGTAGTTAAAAATAGATTGGCCGAAGCTGGGAGCTTCCGCCAGTTTGATGTTGCGGCGGACTTTGGTTTGAAAGACGCAGGCTTGTGCCCACGGAGTTTGAGAATCCGATTTGCTGAGAAAATTGGTGAGGTCGGCAATCACGTCGCCGGCCAATCGGGTACCCGTTTCGAACAAGCAGATCACGACGCCGGTGACTTTCAGCTCGCGATTCAGTCGCCGCGTCACGCGAGCCGTCGTCTCCAGCAGCCTCGACAGTCCTTGCAACGCGAAGAAGTGTGGTTGCAGCGGAATGAAAACTTCCTTGACGGCCGTCAATGCGTTGATCGTCAAAATACCCAGGGATGGCGGGCAGTCGATGATCACATAATCCAGCGCCTGCGATTGCACGAGCTGTTTCAGCGCCCCGCGCAAGATCAGTTCTCGATCCGGCACGTTCGCCAATTCGACTTCGATGGCGGCCAACTCGACATTCGCCGGCACGACCCACAGGTTTGGGGCCACGAGGTGACGAACCTCGGCCAACGTTTTCTCGCCTGCGAAGACTTGATAGATCGTCGGCATCGACCCCGTCGCATCAACACCCAAGTGCATTGAAGCATGTCCTTGCGGATCGAGATCCAGCAAGCACACCTTACGTTCGCGCGACGCCAATCCCGCCGCCAAGTTGACGCTGGAGGTCGTCTTGCCCACGCCTCCCTTTTGGTTCATCACCGCGATCGTCCGCATGGGATTCCCTTCCCGAAGTGACTGCGCACTCGACCGACACCGGCCCGAAAACCGCGCCGCCGAAATCAGCCTTCCGCCAAGCAGCGGACTGTACCGCGAACGCCGCAAACGCTGAAAGACGAGTTCCGGCCGCAAGGAATCAAGAACAATGAGGCCACAAGGGCCTGGGCTACGGGACATCTTTGACTCCGGCGAACCCTGCTCTTCCCAGAATCGCATTCGGGGGCCGCGAGGCTTATCCTGTCTCGCGCAGTGAATTGTTCAGTCAACGTTCGATTCGCCTTGTTCTCGGAGCCGACAAATGCCGAAGGTCTTGCTCGTCATTGGGGACGCGACCGAAGTTCTCGATACGATGTACCCGTTCTTTCGCTTGCCGGAAGACGGCTTTGAGGTTGTTGTCGCGGGACCGGAGAAGAAGCTGTACCACATGGTGCTGCATGAAGTGCCGCCCGGTACAACGTGGGACATCACTCGCGAGACGGCCGGTTATCACCTGCCAGCTGACATCGCGTTTCGCGACGTGAAGCCGGAAGAGTACGCGGGACTGTTTCTCTCCGGCGGCCGAGCTCCGGAATACTTGCGATACGATCAAGACCTGTTGCGGATCACACGGTACTTCTTCGAACACAACAAGCCGGTCGCGTCGGTCTGCCACGGAATCGAGATTGCCGCCGCCGCCGGTTGCCTGAAAGGTCGTACGGCGACGAGCGTCGCGAAGTGCATGCTCGACATCACTCAAGTCGGCGGCAAGTATGTGAACCAGCCGGTTGTTGTCGACGGCAACTTCGTGACCGCTCGCGTCTGGATGGACAACACGCCGTTCCTCAAGGAGTTCTTGAAGCTGCTGAAGGCGAGCGTGTGACGACGCTCGTTCCCAAGCTCCGCTTGGGAATGCCGTCCCGGAAGCTCCGCTTCCCGGGGGTTCACGACCGGGCCTGATTTGCGAAGCGGAGCTTCGTGGAGTGTGTTCCCAAGCGGAGCGTGGGAAGAAGCGTAGCGGTTGATGAGCGATGACCGTCAAGAGGAAGTTGAAATGCAACCTTTTTTGAGCGTCCTGTTCTGCCTGCTGGTTCACACGAGTGCCCTGCGCGCCGGCGATTGGCCGCAAATCCTCGGGCCGAATCGGGACGGCAACGCGGCGGCGGACGAACGGCTGGCCGACTCGTGGCCGAAAGAGGGGCCGACTATTGCGTGGCAACGCGACATCGGCGGCGGATTCGCCGGAGTCGCGGTCGCGAAGCAAACGGTAGTGTTGTTTCATCGCGTCGGCGACGAAGAAGTCGTCGAAGCTCTCGACGCGACAACCGGCGAGACCAAATGGAAGACCGGCTTCGCGTCCTCGTTCACGTCCGGTTACACCGACGACAATGGCCCACGCTGCGTCCCGATCATTCACGGCGAGCGAGTGTTCGTCTTCGGAGTTCAAGGCCGGCTGTGCTGTTTAGATTTGAAATCAGGTCAAAC
>CAZPUJ010000349.1:0-25402 GCA_964589725.1 uncultured Planctomycetaceae bacterium | reverse complement strand
CTTCTGTTGATCCGTGTCGCACAGCTTGAGAATCTGCCGCGCCATGTCCTCTTCCGGCCCGAGCACTCGGATACGGCGGCCGAGTCCGGCGTCGACTGTACCGGGATTCGCGCCGAAGAATTCCGGTGTGCTCGCCGTGACCTTGCCCTCTTTGACCGTGTAGTTCAGCGAAATGTGATGCCCTTCCAGTCGCCAGCCCCACGTGCCCGTTGTAGCGGGAGTCCCGAAGACGCTGAGGAAATACTTCTGTGGATCGCGTTTGTCTCGTCGCTCGTCGCGAGCACCACCTTCCAGCAGGTACAGGATCTCTTCCAAGCTCATCACGTTGAGGGCCTGATCGTAACCCGTTTCGGACAGCCCGCTGCGGAGCAACGCGTGAGCCGCCTTGAGGGCCTCACCCTCAAGCAGCTTCACCGGTAGTCCCTTGCGCGGCCGCGGAATGAAGTGCCAGTTGAGTCGCTCGGCATCGTCGTAGCCGAAGCTGGCTTGCTGTCGTTGAGCCTCCGTCAGCTTGGCGAGGAATACCTTCGCGGCCTCGACCATCTTTCGCCCCGATGGCGGTTCGGTCTGCAAGTTCGCCGACAACAACGCCGCCATCGCGATCAGCACGCTTCCGGCCAATCCAAGTTTCCGAATGCCCATCTTGTTGTTCCTTTCGGAGTGCGGCGGTTTGAGACCGCTTTGAATCTTCGAAAATCAACCCGGCGGCCAGTGCAGCGAACGTCCGCCCAGGAGGTGAATGTGTAAATGGTCAACCGACTGGCCGCCATCGCGGCCGCAGTTGATGACGATGCGATAGCCGCTGCTCAGTTCTAATTGCTCCGCGACTTGTTTGGCGACGAGCAGCAGATGCCCGAGCAACGCTTGATCCTCGACGGTCGCGGCTGACAAGTTTGTGATTTCCTTTTTCGGGATCACCAACACATGCACCGGAGCCTGCGGAGCGACGTCATGAAATGCCAGACACTGATCGTCTTCATGCACGATCTTGGCCGGAATTTCTTTGTCGATGATCCGTTGGAAGATGGTCTTGGTAATCACGTCGTCCTCAAGCAGACCGACAAAATGTTGGAATGACCGACCGAACGCCATTGCCACTCGAAGATCAGTGACATCACCACACCGAGCGTCACCGTATCAAACAAGCCGGTAAATCTCAAACTTCGCTGAAAAGGGACTCGCCAGCGTCGGCCGACCGCGAATTCCTTCGCCGGTCAATCACTTCGCTGCCAGCCTTTCGTTGCAAAAGTCATTTGACCCACGAAAACCCCGACATAGAGTTGTCTTGAGGCGGGGCCCGACCATCACGACATTTTCGGTCTTTCCTTGATCGTGGGCCGAAAAACCATCCACGGAGTGAGCCATGTGTCAATTGCCGACAATTCGTCAAAATCCGACCCGTCGGGGCGCGGTGATCGTCGAGATGGCACTCGTGTTGCCAATTTTCCTCGGGTTGGTTTTAGGCATCATTGAATTCGGTCGCGGCCTGATGGTTGGCCAGTTGGTCACGAACGCGGCTCGCGAAGGAGCTCGCAAGGCAATTCTGGACGGCAGCACGAATTCCGACATCACTTCGACCATTCAATCGTTACTGGCGACCTCCGCAAATGTCTCGACCGGAAATATCTCCGTCACCATCACCGTCACGCCAGCCTCGGGCAATCCCGACCCCGGAAACAATATCGCCGCTTGCCGATCAAAAGACCTGATCACGATCAAGGTCCAGATTCCGTTTGACAAAGTCGCTTTGGTCGCTGGCAAATATCTCAAGGGCAAGATGCTCACCGGCCAAGCCGCGATGCGCCACGAGTGATCCGCCGCGAACGTGTTGCACGCCTCCAAGACCCGACGCCTGACGCGTCGGGTTTTTTATTGCGCTGTCCGCCCAGAGTACGACCACGCGATTTGTCCACGGAACGATTTCCATCCACGTTCGAGGTTGTCCAACCACGAGTCGAACTTGCTAGAATCCTGACTTGTGCGATCGACATTTCCCATTCGTTCTGGCGGGAGGAGATTCTCATGCGACAACTCTCATTGCTGTGCATGCTATTGGCTGCTGTTTCGTGGAGCACGTTCGCGGCCGCTCAGGACAAACCCAAGGAAACGCCCAAGCCGACTCAGGCGGAAATCGACGCCATCGTCGCCGTCAAGAAGGCCGGCGGTTCGGTCATGCAGGTGGCTCAGAACGATCATCGCTTGGACGTGACGTTTCATCTGGCCGACGGCAAGATTGGGGACGATCAGGTCGCGACAGTCAAACCGCTGGCGAGTATCATTCATGCACTTAATCTGGGAAAAACCGAAGTCACGGACAAGGGGTTGGAGCATCTCAAGGATCTCAAAAGCCTCGTGAGCCTCAACCTGAAAGAGTCGAAAATTACGGACGCCGGCCTCGCTCACCTCGTCGGGTTGGAGAATCTGGAATATCTCAATATCTATGGCACCGCCGTCACCGACGCCGGAGTGCAATCACTCGCCGGATTGAAGAATCTCAAGCGGTTGTACGTCTGGCAAACGAAGGTGACGGAAGAGGGCCAGGCCAAATTCAAGGCCGCCGCTCCGAACGTGCGGGTCGTGCCAGACTTCGCCCTCGACAAGAAGCTCGCGCAACTCGAAGCCGTGCGCAAGGCCGAAGCCGATGCCAAGGCCAAGGTTGAGGAAGAAGCCAAGAAGAAGGCCGAAGAGGAAGCCAAAAAGAAAGCCGAAGAGGAAGCCAAAAAGAAGGCCGAAGAGGAAGCCAAAAAGAAGGCCGAAGAGGAAGCCAAAAAGAAGGCCGCAGACGAAGCCAAGAAGAACGAGGAAGAGGCCAAGAAGAAGGACGCTGACAAGAAGAGTTGAGCGCGCTCGGTCAGATGTTCGCGACCGGATGCATCTTGTCCGGTTCCCTTTCCCCGCTGGGGAGAGGGTTTGGGTGAGGGTTTGGGTGAGGGGTCTTCAAAGTCTACCGAGCGTCGATTCCCGGACCCAAGGAACCTCGCATGCAACTCAAGTGCGAGCAGTGTGGCGCGCCCTTTCAAGCCAAAGATCGGCATCTCGAACGAGGCCTCACGACCTGCTCGGCCTGCGGCGGCGTGCAACAGCTTCCACAGCGGCTGTCGCCAGAGTCACACGACGATTCCGCAACTGCTCACCGCGCCAAGCCCAAGCAAGACGTCCCGATCCCCAGCCGCTTCGTCGTGACCGGCGAAGCTTCCGAGCTGACGATTCAGTACCGTTGGTTCACACCCGTTTTCATTTTTCTCGCGTTCTTCGCGAACGTCAGTCCCACAGTCTGTCTCATCGCTGCCGCTCTGCTGACAGCGCGATCCACGCTCGCCGATGACGCGAAACACGCGCTGCGTGGCGAGGTTCGAGACGCGGAAACCGGCCAACCGCTGCCGGCTCGGCTTTACATTCATTCGGGTGACGGCAGATGGTTCTTTGCGAAATCGGCCGATCCAAACGGTTCGGCGATCGTGTACGACAAGGCGCGCGGCGAGAAGAGCGTCGAGAAACACACGACGTTGTCTGCTCACCCGTTCGTCGCGGAAGTGCCGCCTGGGAAGTACACGCTCACGGTCGAACGAGGCAAGGAGTACCTGACCACAACACAAGAAGTCGAAGTCGCCGATAAGCCGGTCGAGATCACGATCAAGTTGCGGCGTTGGATCAACATGGCCGAGCGCGGCTGGTACTCCGGCGACACGCACTTGCATCGGCCGCTCGCAGACATGTCGAACGTTGTGCTGGCCGAAGACCTCAACATCGCCTTCCCGATGACGCAGTGGGTGCAGGTCTCGCACACGTTGCCGGAGAAAGGCCGCGTCGATCCCGATCCGATTCCGAAGGAGGCAATCTTCGCCGATCCGACTCACGCGACCGTGCCGCTGAACACGGAATACGAAATCTTTTCGGTCGGCGCGAAGCAGCACACGCTCGGCGCCGTTTTGGTTCTTGGGCAGAAGGCGCCGCTCAAGCTCGGCACGCCGCCAGTGAAGGCTGTCGCCGAGGAAGCTCACAAGCAAGGGGCGTTGCTCGATCTGGAAAAGCACTCCTGGGCCTGGTCGCCGATGATCGCGCCGGTGATGAAGGCGGACCTGTATCCGCTGTCGAATAATCACATCTGGCGCACCGAGTTCGCCTTCAAGTCCTGGACGCTCGAAAACAACTGGCGCGACAACCCGCGCATCGAGACCGATAAAGACGGCTTCACCGAAGTCGGCTGGCTGCACTTCGGATGGGAGCAGTATTACGCGCTGCTTAACTGCGGCCTGCGAATGCGACCCACCGCTGGCACTGCCAACGGCGTGCATCCCGTGCCGGCCGGCTTCAGTCGAGTCTATGTCGATCTCGGCAAAGAAGAATTCACGCCAGAGCTGTGGCAGAATCGTCTCAACGATGGCCGCAGCTTCGTGACGACCGGTCCGATGCTGACGATTTCCATGAGGGAAGTTGGAGACGGCAAAGCACGATTGATTGAGATTGTTGGCGCTGCTGAAAGTGTCGAGCCCGATAAACTTGTCGAAGTCATGAGGAATGGCGATGTGATCGCCACGGTGAAAGGGAATGCATCTAGTAAGGTGGGTGATAGTTTCGTCACGAAGATCAATCTCTTAGCAAAGCAACTCACTGGCACGTCTTGGTGTGCCGTTCGATGCTTCGAGAGAATGCCGAACGGACGAGTTCGATTCGCTCACACCGCGCCAGTGTTTTTCGATGTTCCGGGGAAGCCTCTTCATCCACGTCGCGACCAAGTCCGCTACTTGATCCAGCGCTGTGAAGAAGAAATCGCCCGCAATAAAGACGTGCTCAGCGACGCCGAATTGGCCGAGTACCGCGAGGCGTTGGAGTTCTATCGCAGCAAGCTGGAGACGGCGCGGTGATGTCAACGTCGCCATCTCGCTCCCCGAGGTGAGCGTGGCATAAAGATTTCTGGAACGCAGTAGAACTTCAGCGGAGCCAAATACTCGCAGAGCCAAATACTCGCAGAGACTGTTGCGAAGCGTTCGAATGGTTTGCCTGAAAGGCTCATCTCGCGGAGCGAGATTGCTACGTTGTCGCGTTCCGCGGTCACTCAACTTTCTCAGCGGACTTCGGAATCGGCACCGTCGTCTTGAAATGAAAGCCGTCGACACGGCTGACTGTCGCGACGCAAACGATCGCTTGCAACAGCAGCAACGTCACCCAGCCGCGCGCGGGCGAGCCGGCGTACTCGGGCAGAGTTTGGCCCGGGCCATTGATGATCTTGGCCGTGACTTGTGGCTCGCGGCCACAGACCCAAAGCAGCCACGGAAGCAAAAAAATCCACAACCGCGCGGCTTCTCCGGAATTCTTGCCCGAGAGCCACAGGACACAGATCGTCACGAAGCACCACAGCCGAAAGCTGGCCAATGACCGTCCTGATTTCAAACAGCCCTTCATGCTGATCAACCAACTGCTCACGGCCGCGATGAACACCGGCAACCCTGCCGCCATCGCCAAGTCCAACGGATTCACTAACAACCACCGCGACATTGATCGTGAATACTTTTCGTAAAAGCCGGCGTGATTGCGGAAGTTCTGCATCCACACCGCAAACAGATCGAGCGACCACGCCCACCGCACCAACAACGTCAGCCCCACAAAGGTTCCGAGCGCCGACAAGGCGCACACCGTCAATTGCTTCGCGCGTCGACTCAAGGGATCATTCGATTCGGCGAAGGCGGCGTCGGCCAATGTCCACAGCGCGGCCAGAAACGCGACCGGCAGTAGTGCTAAGCTGAGTGTCAGCCCCAGCCACATCACGACCCCCGCCAGCAGGCTCGTCACGATGGATCGCTGCGACCAAGCGTGCGACCAAGCGGCCAGAAACCAAGTTCCGAAAAACGGCAACCACAAATCCGACACCGGATGAAACACGGCCAATGCCGGGACCAACGGCCAAAGACAAACGACGCGCCAGCTTGTCTCTCGTCCGCAAGTGCGACGGAGCAGACAAAACAGCGGCACGACGGTGCTCATGGCCGCAAGCGAGGTCAACAATCCTATCAACCATAACGCGGCGCGATCTTTATCGAGTACCGGCGTTTTCGACTCGGCGGCACTGGTCGCGAGGATGTTCAACCCCTCACGTGCCGAATCCGGCTGATAACTAAGCAACCACGACTGCAACTTCGGCGAACGGTTGACGAAGTTGAGGGCAACTCGATGCAGCAGCATGAATCCCGGCGGATGCGTCCCGAAATGCAGGACGTCGCCTTCTTTCATTCGCTCTTCGTACTTGGCCAAATACCCTCCGACATCCGCGAATTGATAGCGGGCTTCGTGGTAGTAGCCCTGCGTCCCGGGGTACCACAGAACCCAGGGCACTTTGGTCAGTCGATGGGGGTCCGGTGGGCATTCCTGCACGACGCCGTGCCAGGTCGCGCCGATCAACACTAATCCCACCAACCAAACGCTGATCTCCGGCCGCGAGGCTTCGAGAGATCGTCGGTCTCCCGCCAGGCAGACGACGAGATAAACCACTGTCGCAATCGCCGCGATCGCCCAACCCAACGCCGATTCGGCCAGTGCCTCGCGCGTGAATTCGATGCGGTCCCAAACCCACTCGCCCGGTACGCCCAACGGAATCTCGCTGCCCCACAGCAGCACGGCGGTCGCCGCCACGCCGACCAGTTGAGCAAGCCAATACCACAGCTTTCCTGAACTCATTGTCGCTCCTTCGCGCCTCTCTCATTCCCACGCGGAGCGCCTGTGAATTTTTTCGTAGCGGACGTCGTGAGACTTCCGAGTTTCTCGGGATAACCGAACTCTTACGAGTTTGGCTACCAAATTCTTCATAGGCTCGGCGCGTAGGCACGAGAAGTAGATGGATTGTGAACAGTCTCCGTGAAAACAAAAAGAGCGAGCCGAAGACATGGGCTTCGGCTCGCCCGGTGATCTTGGGACTCGAACTTCTCTATTTCGATTCAACTGCCGGTGGCTGGGCCGGAGCCGGCACGATCGGAACGGGGACCACGGGCTGCGGCGTGACGGGCGATTCTCCCGCCGGAGCCGGTCCGCGCGAGTCCCGTTGCTCCTGGAAAAAGAACACGGGAATCCCACCACCCCCACCGATGTCTTTGGCGTTGTAGATATACTCGGCGTTGAGCGCCTTGGTGATCTGCGTCTGCACCTTTTGCAGGTGTGCCGAAGTGTACGGATCGAGGTTTCCGGGCGCCTCCTTCAGGATGCGCTCCACGTTGGCCAGGATCTTCTTCACCTCCACCAGCGCCAGATTTGAGATGGCTTTGCTGGCTTCGGTCGATGCGCCAGCGGGCAGGGTGAGGTCGATCAGGCGATCGAGATGTTCCTGTTGCAGGTTGCGGCGCAGGCTGCTGATCATCGGGACTCGCGGCGTGAACTGCTTGTCTGGGTTCTTCTCGATCTCACGCCAAATCGACGCGGTCAGCCCCGTCAGAATTTCGGGCAACGTGACGGCGTCTTGATCCGCTGGCACGAGCAGTTCGTTGTCGTAGATGCGGCGCAGCACGGTCGGACGCAGGACCGAAGTCATGACTGACGCTTGGAACGTGGCGATCCGATCGTGAATTGGATACGTCGAGTCCTCGAACGAGATGCCGCCGTCGTCATCGATCCACTTGTCGGTCGTCATACGCGCGAGCAATTGCGGCGTCAGGCCGAATGCGCCGTCGTCGAATGTATTTTCGATGACGAACTTCAGCGCGTCGCGCTGTGTCACCGCTGGGACAGGTTCGATCGGAGCCCTACCATTCTTGTCTCCCTTCTTGTCGCGGTTGATGAATGTACCCCCCAACCAATTCGCCATCATGCTGACCGACTGCATCTGCATGTTGAAGGTCAAGTCGTAGCCATATCGGGACTTCGACCAGGACTGCCCGTCCTTTACGAACTTGTCGATGATCCGCCCGCGATGATGCTTGAGGATCCGCATCTGGTTTTGAGCGAAGTCGAGGGGATTCTTGCTGAAGTCGTAGCGCCGCGCTAGCGGGTCCGGCCCCATCGTGTCTTCGTCGGTGGCGTAGGCGAGTTCCGGCTCAGCGACTCGTTCGAGGATCGGCTTCAGGTCGGTACTGAACGTATAGCCGTATTCGATGGCCCACAGATCGTAGGGCCCGATGCCGGTCATTGTGAAATCGCCCCGCGCTTTATCATTGGGATCGGCCGGAAAGTACATGTTGATCGGCAGGTAATCCATAACCGATCCGGCGAGCGTCTTCTTGCCCTTTACGTCATCGCTATTGATCTGTGCCAGCGTGTAGATGCTGGACGCCTTGAAGTTGTGCCGCAGGCCGAGCGTGTGTCCGACTTCGTGCGCGACCAACTCCGCCAACAGCGGGCCGACGAACGCTTCGGGCATTCCGTCGAGCATTGGCTCGTCAGGCTTCGCCGGAACACCCGGTTTGGGGGGCTCTTCCGCCGCCACATCTAGCAACTCGGCCGTCATGCGCATGAGAGCCAAGTCGAGCGTTTTGCCCTGCGCCGCAAGGCATAGTCCGTTGACTTGGCTCGTGCGACCGATCAGCCCGTCGAGTAGATCGTCACCCAGTACACTGGTTTCGACGCGCGTCATTGGATGACCGGCGAACGGCAATACGGATTGCTGTTGAATCTTCTGGGCGATCGCGGCTCGCTGCGACGGCGAGGCCAAACGCCAGCGGGGATCCCATTGCGGATTCTTCGCCAGCCAGGCGTACGTGTCGGGATCGAAACCCTCCATCGCAAGCTGCGGCAGAACTTCGCTGAACTGGCGGTTGTAGTGTCGAATCCAACCGTCGGTCAGTACGATGTCGGCGTCCAGGATCTCACCCGTCAGCGGGTTGACTCGGCTGGGGCCAATCGCCGTACCGACGTTGTTGTTCAGCCAGCGAATGAAATTCCAACGAACATCTTCCGGATCCTTTTCCATATGAGCCTTCGTCTGCGAGTCTTGCTGCAAGACCTCGATCGCACTTGCGAGGCCCACTTTTTCGAAGGCTTTATTCCAGTACAAAATGCCCTCGCGAATCCAGCGGCGGTAACGGACCGGAGCCGTGTGTTCGACGATGAATGTGATCGGCTTGACTGGCGGGCTGATCTTCAGCGACGAATCCCGTTTCTCCAAATGCCAGCGATTGATGTGACGGACTCGCGTGTCGTCGGTCACGTACTTGCCGTAGTCGCTGTAGCCGGTGGTGAAGTAGCCAATTCGTTCGTCCGCTTTGCGCGGCTGATACTTGCTGCTCATCGGAATGACGCTGATCGAGTAATGCAATGTTTGCAATCGTCCGCCGTTCGCCGGCACTTCGAAAGCGACTTCGACGTTCTCCGGAAAGACCTTGGCCTTCTTGACCGTGACGAGTCCAGAATTCGCGCCCGCGGCGCCGCCACCAGTCCGTCCCCCACGACCAAACCACAGTCCCGATTGCTGAACCAATAACTGATTCAGATCGATGATAGGCGAGCCTTCCGGGCTGAGCGTGAGAATTGGAACTTCAGTAATGACACGGTCCGTGAAGAGTCGCTTAACGGAGTCTTGCGACTCCTGCTCGCCGGTCGAGCGAATTTGAACGTTGGGCTCGATCAAAGCCAGTCGCTTGTCGTAGCGTCGCCAGTAAACGTACCGATCACCGGCTTGCAAGCCAGCGAACAATTCGCCGCTGGCGACGGTCATGGCCATGAAGTACCGCTGATTCAGGAAGTCGCGCGGCAGTTCGGCCAGCACACGCGCGTCTTTCGTGCGCACATAAAGGTTGTACAGCGCCGTCTCGCCCTCCGCCGGCGACACCTTTTTGAAATCCTTCAAGACATCTTGAACTGGAGGAAAATCTGGAATGGGAGCGGGAGTCGCAGCGGGAGCCTGTGCCTGACAACGTCCCGCCACGATCAACGCGAGAAGTGCTCCCGCGATCCCGAAGACACCACGTCGCCATTGTTCCGAGCATAGTCGCCAACCATAGGTGTTCATACGCGGACCTTCCACAAACCGACGAGGACGAAGTGAATTCAACGTCGCTCACAAAAAATGGTGACTCGGCGGCATCGGCCCCTCGTGATTTGCCGGACCGATACACTCGCCACAGATCCCCAAGTCTAGCCGCGACAAACGGCAGTGCCCACTCCTCAACGACCGATCGATCACATTTTTTCGGTAGCAAGTTTCCAAGCGAGGCGAGTCCGAGCGATTGCAAGAGGTGATCAGGACGTCGTTTTTCGGTAACAGACGTTGCCGATCAACAACACGACCGACGCGATGCACGTCGGCCATTATGGCCAAGCCATCGATGCAGGGATGCTGGCGGTGTCCGCCATGGTTCACACGCAATACACCACCACGCAGGTGATGTTATCTTTCGAGCCGCCGTCTTCGGCGGCCTTCACGATGGCGGCGGCCGAGGCTTGCGGGTCGTCCATTTGCATCAACTGAGCCAGCAGCGGCAGATCTCCTTTGATGCCGTCGGTGACACCGTCGGAGCAAAGCATGAAGCGATCGCCAAACTCTGCGTCGAGCACTCGCGTTTCCGTTCCCGTACCACCTTCTTTCGTGCCCAGATAGCGATACAGCACATTCTTGTAACGGTGCGTCTTTGCCTCGTCGGCGGTGATCGTGCCCGCGTCGAGCAACGCCTGAGTCAGCGAATGGTCCTTCGTCAGTTGCTCGATCTGACCTGCTCGCCAGCGATACACACGGCTGTCGCCCACGTTGCCCACGAACAGCTTTCCGGCAACGACCATCATGAAGACCAGGGTCGTCCCCATGTTGAGGCAATTGGAGTCAAGATTGCTCAGCGCCATGATCTCGCCATTGGCGAAGGCCACCGCCTCGTCAATGCGACGAGTGACATCATCCGGGCGAGATTTCTCGAAGTCGACGGTCTGCTCCATGCGCCGCGGAACTAATTCGATCGCGAGCGCGCTGGCCTTTTCGCCGGCGCTCTGACCTCCCATGCCATCGGCCACGATGAAAAAACGCCCGCGTGGATCGACAACATACGAATCTTCGTTGTTCTCGCGAAAGTTTCCCTTGATGCTCAAGCTTCCCCAGCGGAGTTGCACCATCGTCGTGACCAATCGTCAATCAAAGTAAGTGAAGCCGGCGACAACACGTCATATCAGAACAGTCTGCACCAAATCTCGGACCCCCAACGTGGTGGCACAGAGAAAGTACTCGCCCGCATCAAACCCCGCGATCGAGCCGAATAGGCGATTTTGGCTCTCGACCAATTGAAAAACGTGCTCCTTGGCCGCAGGAAACTGAGTCTTGTAAGCGCGGATCGCACTCAATTTTACTGCCAATGTATCGGAAATATCCACGACAAAGCCGCTGCCTCCCAAATGCTCACCTCTGGGCAACTGTCGTAATCCGAGCGGATACCACAATTGTTTACGAATGGCATGCATCGGCCAGCCGACAAAGTGCTCGTCCCACTTGGTCAGCCGGGAATAGAACACCGCCGCGTCGGTGATCTGCATCGCCTGCCAGTGGTCTGGAGAAGCCATCGGAGTTTTTTCGAGAATGCCGAGCACAATGCTCGGGCGGAATTTTCGGAACACGGTCGCCAAAGCCACGCGAGCCTCGAACGAATCGAACAATCGCCGATTTGGCAGGGTCAGAGTCTCGCGGACCTGCACGCCCAAGAGACGCGCCGCGTCGGCCGCCTCGCGTAATCGCACTTCTGGGCCTGGACTGTTCGGCGTCGGTTCGCCATCCGTCAGATCGACAATCCCCACGCGGTAACCTTGCCGTACCAATTTGGCCAACGTCCCACCGCACGTGATCTCGACATCATCCGGATGCGCGCCGACTGCGATGACGTCCAACGACTCTGGGAGCTGTGGCGGCATTCGTCCGTCCTGAGACTCGTTCATGATGCCGTGCTCATCCTCGCGGCCGTTTTATTGACAGTCAATGGCATCGGATTTGTTGATGTCACGAATTCTCGAATCAACTTGGCCAACCGATGCGGATGAGTCAGATAGGCCAGCAAGCCGGTCGTGTGCAAAAACTCCGTATGGGAATTTGGCAGCGCGGCAGCCAACTCCTCGCGATATCGAGCCTGTATGGCTCCCTCACCTTCAACGTGCAGCAACAGCACTGACGTCTGAAGGTCGCTGAGTCGAGATCGCAAATCAAAATCGCGGAGCAGTCCAAACCGCTGAGCCAACGTCGCGATCGGAGTTTGTCCGGCGTTGTCGAGATAAAACTCCCAACGTGTGGGATCGATCGGCGGAAACCACAAGCGATGAATCCGCTCTTGCAATGCACACCAGTAAGGCACTGATCGCATTCGCCCGGGCGTCCATTGCAAGACACGCGCGGCCAGTCGCTCGAACACCGTCAGACGCAAATGCACGAACCCCGCATGCAACGTTGCGCTGCGAACGCGCGAGCCTAATCGAACCGTCGCCTCAAGCGCCAACGCGGATCCCAACGACGTTCCGAACAAGTGGCAGCCGTCCGCCGCCGAAAAACTTTCGACCACTTCGGCCACCGAGTCGCACAGCCGGCCCCAAGTCACCTGGCGGCCAGTCGGAACATCAAACAGCACGCAGCGGAAATGTGCTTTCAGCAAGTACGCGCCCAATGCGAACAGTTCGAATGTCCCATCCAGACCGTTGAGAAACACAAGCGTTGGACCGTCACCCCATGCGCGACCACGGATCGTGCCACCCGTTGTCCACACCTCCCAGGCTTCGCTTTCCTCTCGAAACACCGTGATAACTTGCTGCCACAGCAACGGCGGCGGGCAGGCTTCGCGTGGCGGTAAAATACCAGTCTGCTCGACCGCGGGCTGTTCCGCCGAGCAATCAATTCTCCCGCCGCAACAAGCAGTCTCCGCAGCGGTGCCGTCAATGATGAGATTCGCCTGAGTGCTGCCGTCCATGTGGTCGAAAAGTCGCGTGAAACTCGTCAAGTAACAATCTAGTTAGATCACACGCCTCCCAAAATCGGCGCTCGGGAAGGGACGTCATCCTAGGAGCAACCGGAGCAAATGGAAAGCACCGCATAATCCGCAGCGCTGGATCTGATTGTCCGAAATCACCCATCTGGCCACTGAGATTAAGCATGTTCGTCGGACATGAGAAGTAGTTTTCAAGTCGAGAAAATGCAAATCGTGAATGTTCCCGGAGGACAAAGGTGTGACCATGTCAAAAACACGTAAACGAATTTTTGTGAATCCGGCGATTCAAGGTGGAATGCTCAAACGTCTGGCCTGTTACTGGTTCGTGTACCACGGAGTGCTGTGGATCGCACTCTTCTTCTATCGGTACGCGCAGTATCGCGGAGCACTTCTGGCCGGAGCGGCGCCGCAAACATTCTCCGAACTATTCGGCCAATTCACGCAGGAGCATTTCTCGCTGTGGGTCTGCGCCGCTGCGATCTTACCGATCATTTTGTGGGATGCGCTACTCTTCAGTCATCGTGTCGTGGGACCGCTCGTTCGTTTTCAACATGTTCTCGAGAATTTGACGGCGGGCTCACCGGTTGCCCAAGTTCGCCTTCGCGACAACGACTTGCTCATGGATCTGCAAGACACCTTCAATCGTTACCTCCTGTCGCTGCAGTCTGATCGGCCGTCATCAGACCGTGGCGAACGAGAACTGGTTCGCGATTTGCGTGAGCTTCAAACGGATCTCGCCACGTCTGGTGTGTCGCGGCCTTCGTCTCCTGGGGATGCGCCCCCCACGTGCAACTCCGAAATCGCAAAGCCAACGCAATTGCGCTGACGGCACCAGTTCGCATGCGCGACTGCTTGAACCGAATGGCAATTGTCACGGCCAACGAACTATGTTGGGTCCATGCCAAGACGCTTATCCGCCGCACAAATTGCTTCGTATGCCGAATGGCTGTCATCCGCCGCGCGCAGTCGGTCCAGAAAATCGGGGAGCTGAATGATTCGCCCGAGTCGGGCAAGCACGTGCAGATGCGTGCGCGAGTCGCGGCACAGCACGAGGAAAAACAAATCGGAAAGTTGCCGCTGCGGCGCCCCGAATGGGATGCCGGAAAGTGTGCGACCAAACGCAATGATGGATTGCCCAATCGCATCGGGTAGCGGATTGCGCATGTGTGGAATCGCGACTCCCGAATTGAAACCGGTCGACAGCACTTCTTCGCGATGCTGGACGGCTTGCAGAATGTCGGCCGGCTTCCAGATTTGCCAAGTGCGCCCCGCGACTTCGATCAAACTCTCTAGCACCGAACGCTTCGTGCGCGCTTCGAGCGGCACCTGCACCGTTTCCGGATGAATCAGGCTGCGGATCGGGCAACGCACATCGGCCTCAGACTCATGCTGGGCAAATTCCAAGTCTTGGAGTTCCTGCCCGGAGTAGTCACGCAGTTCCTGCTCGAGCCAATGCGTGATTTCGGTCGAGTGAAACTGCCAGTCGTTTTGCAGTTTGCGGCCGGGAATACGACCACGCTGGACAAGCTTCTCGATCTCGCGACGATCTCGCCCGAGAAACTGCGCCAATTCATCCAGCGTCAACCAGTCGTACATGCTGCCGGCCTCACGTCGATCCCGACGGACATGAGCCAAAGCGATTTCGGCTCTCCACAAGGTGGAGCATGCTAACGGACTGATCCGCGAGTTTCATCGCTCCCGCGATTCGCCAACTCCCATTTCAGCGAGTGATGGGACACAGACCAGAAAAGTTATCCCGACATCGACGCAGCAGCGCGAGGTCTAGCGAACGCCAGTTCGCTTCGGACCAAATCTGATAGTCCACATAGCCGCGATAGCCGGCATCGAACAACCCCGACACAATCGCCTCGACCGGTAACGCACCTTCGCCGGGCAGAAGCCGATCGTATTCGCCGCGCGGCGACTCGCGAGTATCGCTGACCTGCAACACACCGACATACGGAGCGACCTCGGAGAGTCGACTCAGCAATCCCACTTCGTTGCCGAGATGATAGGTGTCGAACGCGAGCTGCACGGCCGGGTGATTCACGCGAGCGATCACATCCAGCGCCTGATCCAGCGAATGCAGAAACGTCCAATCACGAGCAAACGTCGGCCGCATCGGTTGTAGCGCGAGCACCACGTCCTGCTCGGCCGCTTCATCAGCCAACTCACGCAGCGACTGGACCACCAGCCGATTGGCGTGTCTGAGGATGTGATTGTTTCGCGGTCCCGAGACGACCACCAACGAACTGGCGCGCAGCCGGCCGGCCAAACGAATCCATTGGCGTGTCTCTCTCAGCACATCGTCCAGTTCGTAACCAAACGCACCGGTGAAGCCTCCCACCCAAGACAGCGACGACACGGACAAGCCGTTCTCGGCCAGCCATTCCGCCCCGCGCTCTTCGCCAAATTCGAGCAGTTTTGGTAACCACAGACCGATCGCGTCGATCCCGGCCTGCCGATATCTCTGCACGTCATCTTCGAACGACCATCGGTAGGTCGTCACCGCGTGAATTGAGAGTTTCAGTCCGTCATTAAAATTATCCAAGAGTGTGTTATTTGATTTCTGCTGACTGGCGGCCGGAATAGAGCTGCTCAAAATGGGACTCGCTTGATTTGACGGGAAGAAAAATCACCAACGCCATCGTCCAATCTCAGGGACGCGGCACGACAATTCGCACCATCGGCGAACAAAGAAATAATGCGGCAATCTTGGTGACAACGATTCACAACCGAAGCAGAGAGGAAACAGCAGTCGCGACAATTAAGAGGCTGCGAAACAAGGTGCTAGCCGCGAGCGTTGGTTGCGACCGAAGGATCATCGGCCACGTTAACCCAGACATGCACGTGAGGGGAACCTCGGAAATGCCACACAAATGACGGGCCTTCCAGACGCCACACGTCCCAGATACCGTCATCTCCCAAGTCGCCTTCTTTGAAGAACGTCAGGCTGCACTTTTCCAAGCCGCCTTGGGCTTCTAAACAGTTCGTCGTTTCTTGTCGATCTGTCAGACGATATGGTTCCAACAATGCATTCAGCACACCGCGAACATATTCCTTCTGATCAATGCTAAGTTCCGACACCGGGACGCCCGGAATTCTTTCTTTGGTTCCACGAAAGGATACGGCACTCTCGGGCGGTTGCTTTGTTACCAAAGCTAACTCGCGTTGCCTGCCATCGAGAATCTTGTACAGTTCATTCGCCTTCAATGCTTGATGCCAGTAGACGTTGCCAGGGTGATCGGCCTTCTCGTTGAATCCCTGCGACGCATGTCCGTAAAAAATCGGCCCACCGAAAGCGACATGCTCGGTGGTGTTGCCGTCACAGCGGATCGTCAAGTGCCGGCCGGTCATCACGAACTCGGACTGGTTGGTGCCAGGCTTGCCAAATATCGCGATCGTCTGCTGCTTGCCGTAACCGCCGGCATCGTCCTTGAGCTGCTTACGAATGCGGTCGTGCCAATCTTTGTTGTACAGGCCCCAAAAAATCGCCTCGATGAGATCCTTCTGGTCCATGGTGAAGAAGTCGCTACCAATGCCGTACTCCTTCACGGGCACGATCTGCCAATTGTTCGAGACGTACGTCCGCAACGGCGCGTTCGGGTTGCGGTCATCGGCGTACTCCCAAGGAAAGCAGATTTCTTCGCGCTGCTTCTCGTTCAGCGAGTCGTACAGTTTCTTGACCAGCAATTCGGGAGCACTCGCGTTCGCGGCGCTCGTGTCTTCCGCGGGGAGCACTCGCGGCAGACTCATGGTTACCGCGGCGGTCGCACCCACATTTTGCACGAAGCGACGTCGACTGATCGCTTTCGGCTCCGGACCATCACACTCAGGACATCGCTCGCTAACAAACATGGAGCTCTCCTCGATCGAATTAGGTCCGGTGTCAGCCAAGCAACGAGGCGAGAATTTACCAACGACTTCTCAAAACGCAAATGCAATTCTCGTGGAATCAGAACAAACACGGCACGAGAAATCCGCAACCCGTTCCCTCAAAATGGACATCGACTTCCTTCAGAATACAATTCTCATGTTTTGAGAGCGAACATTGCCTCTTCCCGTGAATCACAAAATCCTCTTCACTCCGCGAGGCCATCCGACAACAATCCGCGAGCATTCCAGCGATCCTGAATTTGCCTCGATGCTCGTCGATCGCTGATTCCGCGTCACGGAGGTCACACGATTGCCAAACGAATCTTTCGAGAAGGCTCACGGAGGAGCAGACATGTCCATCGATCTGAGATGTTTGGTCGAAACATCGCTCGTATCGAAGCACGAACTTGATCAGCGAGCGCGATCGATCTTCGAGAACGTGCTGCAATCGTCTCGGTTCATCGGTCAACCGAATTTTGACGCCATTTGTGACGACGACCTGGCCCTGTTCTTCGATCAGTACGATCAGAACTTTTACGGCGGAGCGTGTCAGCAAGCGCTCGACGCGATGGGCAGTCCGCTGACGTTTCGCGTTTCACCAAGAATGACTCGCGCCGGCGGCAAGACGACGAAAACCGTGCCGCGGTCCGGTCGTGGCCTGGCGGCGGTGCCGCGTTTCGAGATCGCCGTCTCGTCAACGTTGCTGTTCCAAACGTTTCACGACTTTGATCGGCCCATTAAAGTGACCGGCCTGGCGTGCCACAACCGGCTCGAGGCCTTGCAGCGCATCTTCGAGCACGAGTTGGTGCATCTCGTCGAGATGTTGCTGTGGCAAACATCGTGTTGCACCGCGTCTCGGTTTCGAGGCATCGCCTCGCGGTTCTTCGGGCACACGGAATCGACCCATCAACTCATCACGCCCGACGAACGTGCCCGCGAGAAGTTCGGCATTCGCGCCGGCGATCGCGTGAAGTTTGTGCTTGACGGTTTTCCGTACGTCGGCATCGTCAACCGCGTCACCAAACGGGCGACCGTACTCGTCGAAGACACTCGAGGTTCAAGATATTCCGACGGCCGATGTTACGCCAAGTTTTACATTCCCGTCGCGATGCTCGAACGCTGTGCGTGAGCCGATCGGCTGCGTTGTCTTTCTGAGCCGCTTTCGCCACAGTCCGCTCACGTTCGAAGTGGCCGTGATCCCCAAGCATTCCGTCCCATTCCGATTTGAATTTCAGAAGCAAGCAGACAGAAGATGACGAAGAAGACGATTGCTGACGTGGACGTTCGAGGCCGAGCAGTGCTCATACGAGTGGACTTCAACGTGCCGCTTGACGAGAAGCAGAACATCACCGACGACCTACGGATTCGCATGGCGATTCCGACGATCAAGTCGGTGCTCGATCGCGGCGGCCGAGTGATTTTGATGAGCCACCTTGGCCGCCCGGAAGGAAAGGGCGTCGAGGCGGTGTTCAGTCTCAAACCGACTGCCGTTCGTCTGGCAGAATTGCTGGATCGCGCCGTCGCGTTTGCGACCGACACCGTCGGCGCCGATGCGTCCGCGAAGGCGCAGGCTTTGAAAGACGGCGGGGTATTGTTGCTCGAGAACGTTCGCTTCAACGCGGGAGAAGACGAAAAGAAACTGAAGAAGACCCACGGGAACAGCACCGATGCGGCGTACGTCAACTCGCTCGCGGCGTTCGGCGACGTTTACTGCAACGATGCCTTCGGCACGTGCCACCGTTCTGAGAACGCGTCGATGTACTCCGTGCCAAAGGCGATGGGCCACAAGCCGAAGGTCATGGGCTTTCTCGTCGAGAAAGAAGTCAAGTACCTCGAAGACGCCGTCGCGCATCCGGCTCGTCCGTTCGTGGCGATCCTCGGCGGCAAGAAGGTCAGCGACAAGATCGGCGTCATCAAGAACCTGTTGTCGAAGTGCGATCAGATCCTGATCGGTGGAGCAATGGCCTACACGTTCGCGTTGGCTAAAGGGTTGAAGATCGGAAAGAGCTACGCGAAGTCGGAAGACGTGCCACTGGCGAAAGAACTCCTGGTCGTCGGTGCTGCGAAGATCGTTCTCCCGATCGACACGCACTGCTGCGACGGCTTCGACCCCGACAACTACGACCCGAACGCGCCGAAAAAAGTCGTCCAGTTCGGTGAGGTGCCCGACTCGTTCGACGGCCTCGATATCGGTCCCGATACCGTGAAGCGTTACGTCGGCATCGTGAAGTCTGCGAAGACGATCGTCTGGAACGGCCCGATGGGCGCGTTCGAGTTCCCGCCGTTCGACGCCGGCACGCGCGCTGTCGCGGAAGCAATCGCCAACTCTTCTGCCGTGAGCATCATCGGCGGAGGGGACAGCGCCGCCGCGATCGAAAAAATGGGCTTCGCCAGCCAGGTCACGCACCTCAGCACCGGCGGCGGCGCAAGCCTCGAACTCCTAGAAGGAAAGAAGTTCGAAACGCTCGCCGTATTGGACGACAAGTAAAATTGTAACCGTTCACGTCGAGAGCGAACGAAGCTGCTCCAAGAAATGGACTTGGGGCAGAGTGCTTTTCGCAATTTCTTCCGCTTCCAGGGAGATGATGTGTGACTCTATGAGTTGGCGGTGGTACGCTGCTCAGGCTACTGTTTGTGCCTGCCTGCGCGTTTTTCCCCCACGCCTTTTTGTTTCGTCACACCTTAGCCACACCGGTTTTTCCACCGGACGACGTCAAATTCCGTCGCGGAAACAAGCACATGAAATGTCACTGGGTGGTCTTGAGTACTTTCGTCAGCCTGGCGTTATTGTGGCTGAGGCCGACGACGGCATTTGCACAGATGGGGCCGTCAAAGGTCTCGGTCGCTTCGGCGATCGAACGTGATGACGTCTCGACCGGTCGCTTGTTTGTCGGCACGGTGACGGAGCGGCGGCGCAGCGAAGTGGGCAGCGCAGTCAGCGGTCGAGTTGTCGAGTTGTTGGTCAACGAAGGTGATCGCATTGAGAAGGGCAAACCCTTGGCGCGCTTGCTCACGCGGAATATGGAAATCCAAATCGCCGTCGCAAAGGCCGACCTGGAACTGCGGCAGCAGGAATTGCTCGAACTGAAGAATGGCTCGCGCGAGGAGGAACGCCGTCAAGCCGAAAGTCGGATGAAGGCCGCCGAGGCCACGATGCGATACGCGAAGACGAAACTCGCTCGCACCAAAGGACTCGTCGACCGCAACGCCACGACGCGCGATGAGATTGAGGAAAACACGTCGCTGAGCGAAACCGCGACCGACACCTTTCTGGCGTCGAAAGCTAATTACGATCTGGTCATGGCGGGCCCGCGATCGGAAACGATCGCTCAGGCAAAGGCCCGAGTTCTGGCCGCTCAGGAAGAAGTTAACCGGCTGCTCGATCTGTTGGAGAAGCACACGATCAACGCGCCGTTCACCGGATATGTCATCACGAAACACACCGAGGTGGGGCAGTGGATCGAATCGGGAAAGCTCGTCGCGGAGATCGTCGAAGTCGATCCGATCGAAGTTCACGTCGCCGTTCATGAGGCCTACGTCCCGCGGTTGACGTTGGGAGTATCGGCCCGCGTGGAGGTCGAGGCGCTGCCTCAAGAAACATTCGTCGGCAAGGTGATCGCCATCGTTCCGAAAGCGGATGAGAAGTCACGCACCTTTCCGGTGAAAGTTGCACTCTCGAACCGACAGCAACCGGACGGTACGCCGCTGCTAAAGCCTGGCATGTTTGCGAAAGTCACGCTGCCGGTGGATCAGAAGAGTCACGTGTTGCTCGTCCCCAAAGATTCTCTGGTGCTGGGTGGTCCACAGCCGGTCGTGTACGTGGTGCGCGTCGATGAAAAGATGCAGAAGTCCATTGTCCAATCGGTACCGGTACAACTCGGCATCGCGGCGGACTCCTGGATCGAAGTGCGTGGCGATTTGAAGCCCGGCCAACAGGTTGTTGTCGAGGGGAACGAGCGACTCCGCCACGGAGCGGAAGTCGTTGCCTTACCCGTGGAGATTGAACCGCCCCGCGGCGTCGAGAAAACTCCGCCAAGCAAGAGACTGGATCGACAGGCCGCCAAAGACATTCACAAATAACTCCCTCCGACCTTCACTCACTCAGCCTCATTACCCCACACTCTCGGCCCGACGAAGCCCACTTGCCATGCATTCGATCGAATGGTTTGTTCGCAATCCGGTCAAGGTCTCTGTCGGCGTGATTCTTGTCGGGCTGTTCGGCATTATTGCCTTGTATCAGATGCCGATGCAGCTGACGCCGGAGGTGGAGATTCCCACCGTCACAATCACGACGCGCTGGCCGGGAGCCAGTCCACAGGAAGTTGAAAGCGAGATCGTTCAAGAACAGGAAGAGCAACTACAAAGCGTCGAGGGCCTGCAAAAGATGACGTCCGAGAGCATGGACTCGCGCGGACAGATCACGCTGGAGTTCGCCATCGGCACGAAGGTCAGCGAGGCGTTGCTGAATGTCAGCACGCGGTTGCAGCAGGTCCGCGAGTACCCGGAAAGTGCCGATGAACCCGTCATCGCCACTTCCAACATCAGCGACCGTTTTATCGCCTGGTTCATTCTCACGACCGTCAAGCCGTCGCCGGAAAAGATTGATCAGACCATCGCCGAACACCCGGAACTGCGTTCGGAATTGGAACATGTGAAGCGTGCTCATCATCCCGGCCTGGCGTTGTTGCGGTTGCGCGAACTGGTCGAGAAGCAATCGCAGTTGAGCCACCTGTTGCCCCCGGACACAGACCTCACGACCTTGCGACGTTTCTCCGAAGACTTCCTTGAAACGCGTCTCGAACGTGTGGACGGCGTCTCGAACGCCAACGTGGTTGGCGGGCGCGAAGAGGAGTTGCAGGTCGTCGTCGATCCCCACATGCTGGCGGCGCGGCAACTCACCGTTAATGACGTGCGCGAAGCCTTGCGCCGGCAGAACAAGGACACCTCCGGCGGCGACTTCTGGGAAGGCAAACGCCGCTACGTGATTCGCACGCTGGGACAATTCCAGTCCGAGGAGCAAGTGGCCAACACGATTCTCGCGCGGCGCGACGGTGCTCCCGTGTATGTCCGCGACGTCGCCGAAGTCCGTCACGGCTACAAGAAGCCGGACGGCATGGTACAGCGCTACGGCACCTCGGTCATCGCCATCAACGCCCAGCGCGAGACCGGCGCTAACGTGCTCGATGTCATGAAAGGACTGCGGCAGACGGTCCAGAAATTGAATGAAACCGTGCTTAATCCGCGAGGTCTCGAATTGACGCAGGTCTATGACGAGACGGAATACATCCTCTCCGCCATCAGCGTCGTGGACGAGGACATCCTGCAAGGCGCGATCCTCACGTTGGTCGTGCTGCTGGTCTTTCTCCGAAACATCCGCTCGTCGCTGGTCATCTTGTTGGCGATTGCGACCAGCGTGATCGGCATGTTTCTGATGCTGGGCATCCTCGGTCGCACGTTGAACGTGTTGACGTTGGCCGGGATCTCGTTCGCCGTCGGAATGTTGGTCGACAACTTCATCGTCGTTCTGGAGAGCATTTTCCGCCATCACCGCGAAGGTGAAGACGTGCTGACCGCAACGCTTAAAGGAACAAAGGAGGTTTGGGGCGCGATTATCGCCTCGACCCTGGCGAACCTCGCCGTGTTCGTGCCGGTGTTGTTCGTCAAGGATCAAGTCGGCCAGCTCTTTCGCGATCTGGCCTTGGCGGTGAGCTGTTCGCTGGGCCTGTCGCTGCTGGTTTCTTTAGTGTTGATCCCCACCGCCGCAGCCCGGTTGATCGGCCGGTCGAAGCAGTCCCGGCGAGCGGGGGGCGTCAGCCCCCTGATGGAATCCTCTTACACACCAATGAACCTCTTCGGCTTGTTGCCTCTACTCGATCTGTTCGGCCGTTGGTTCGTAGCGACCGTTGTCGGGATCAATGCCTGGCTGCAACGGAGCGTGTCACTGCGTCTGGCCACCGTAGGAGTCTTCCTCGCCGTGTCGATCGGCGTCAGTTATCTATTGATGACGAAAGTGGAGTATCTCCCGAATGGCAACCGCAATTTGGTGATCGCGATTCTGGTGCCTCCGCCGGGATACAACCTAGAGCACTTGGCGGCGATGGGTCGCCGGATCGAGGCAGCCGCGCGACCGTATTGGGACGTCGATCCCGATGACCCCGCCACGGCGCAATTGAAGTACCCAATGATCGCGGACTTCTTTTACGTTGCTCGTGGGCGGCAATTGTTCATGGGCGCGCGAGCCCACGATCCGCTTCAAGCACATCGGCTCGTCGGCCTCGTGCAAGAAGTCGTCTCCGGTATCCCGGGCACGTTCGCCATCGTGAAGCAGTCGAGCTTGTTTGAACGGGGGCTGACCTCCGGCCGCACGGTGGACATCGAGATCACTGGCCCGGACATCCACAACCTGGTCGGGTTCGGCGGCCGTGTCATGGGCCAAGTGCCGCAGGTCGTGCCGGGCAGTCAAGCCCTGCCAGTTCCCAGCCTTGACCTGTCCAGTCCCGAACTGCACGCGGTGCCACGTTGGGAGCAGGCCGCGGACCTTGGTCTCTCGGCGGACGAGATCGGCTATGCGATCGATGCACTTGTGGATGGCGCGTATGCCACCGACTTCTATGTCGGCGGCGACAAGATGGACCTCTCTATTGTCGGACGCGAAGAGTACGCCAAGCGAACTCAAGACTTGGAAGGTCTGCCTATCGCCACACGCTCCGGCCGAGTCGTCTCTCTGGGGGCGGTCGCTGACTTGAGGCTCTCCAGCGGTCCCGAGCAGATCAACCGTCGCGAGCGACAGCGGGCCATCACCATTCAAGTCACGCCCCCAGCCACAATGGCTCTGGAAGACGCCATGCAGCGGATCCAAACGGAGATCATCTCGCCGCTGGAGGAAGACCCCAGCTTCCGCGGCCTGTATCAAGTCAATCTGTCGGGTACGGCCGACAAGTTACGGACGACTTGGCTCGCGATCCGGTGGAATTTGTTGTTGGCCGTCGTGATCACCTACTTGGTGATCGCCGCGTTGTTCGAGTCTTGGCTTTATCCGTTGATCGTCATGCTCAGCGTGCCGTTGGGGGCGGTGGGCGGATTCGTGGGGCTGGCGTTGTTGAACCAGTTCCTCGCGTCGTCGGGGCATTTCCAGCCGCTGGACATGCTCACGATGGTTGGCTTCATCATCCTCGTCGGCACGGTGGTAAATAACCCGATCCTGATCGTCGAGCAGGCGCTGGTTCACATCCGCGAAGACGGCATGACTCATCACCAAGCAGTGCTCGAAAGCGTGCGCACGCGCATCCGCCCAATTTTCATGACGGCCCTGATCGGTCTGTTCGGTTTGTTGCCGCTGGTGATTTCGCCCGGTGCCGGCAGCGAACTTTATCGGGGTCTGGGCAGCGTGACGCTTGGCGGACTGGTTGCCTCGACGTTCTTCACGCTGATCTTCGTTCCAGCCCTCTTCAGTTTGGCGCTGGATGGACAGACCTTCTTTCAAAACCTCATGAGCCGCCAAAATCGGACGGCTCCAGCGACGCCACTAAAAACTCATCCCACCGATCGGGCGATTGAGCGCAAGCCCTCCATTTCCACACACTGATCGCCAGCGCGACCTGACACTGATGGCCAGCGCGACCTGGCGCGAACGAGAGCTGGCATCCTGCCCTCGGCCTTCCTGAGCCGATACAACTCGTCGGCCGTCCGCCGCTGTTTGTGTTCACTCGAACTCGCTTCGCGCCCCCATGCCCTTGCTCAGAACCAGCACCACGAAAGCCACGCTCCGCTTGGCTCGTGATCTCACACGGAGCTTGAAACGCGGACATCCGTGGGTTTTCGCGGACGCACTGCGAGACTTGCCGGCGGCCGTTCCGGGAACGCAAGCGCTGTTGCTGGATAACACACGCGGTCGGCCGGTCGCGGTCGGATATTACGATCCTGGCAGCGCCGTCGCTTTTCGAGCGTGCCGGATCGAGGAACCCTATCGCCTCACTGACGAGTGGGCCGAAGGTCGATTGCGTCATGCGATCGAGTGGCGCCGGCGGCTTTTCGACAAGCAGACAACCGGCTATCGCCTCTTCAACGGCGAGGGAGACGGACTGCCGGGACTGGTCTGCGACCGCTATGCCGATGTCGCCGTGATCAAGCTCGACGGCCCCGCTGCCAGCGCGTTTTGGGACATCGGTGAAATCGCCGATTGGCTCCTCGAGAACGTCGGCGTGACGAGCGTCGTCGAACGGCGCAAGCAGCGCGGCGCGGAAGGACATTGGCTGCGAGGAACCGAATGCGACAAGGTCGTCGAATTCCTCGAACAAGGCGTGAAGTTCACCGCCGACGTCATTAACGGACAAAAGACCGGCTTCTTTCTCGATCAACGCGACAATCGTCAGACGCTGCGGCAACTTTGCTCGGGCCAACGCGTGCTGAACATTTTCAGTTACACCGGCGGGTTCTCCGTGATGGCCGGTGTCGGCGGAGCCAGTCACGTGACGTCCATCGACTCCGCCGAACCCGCGATCGCCGCTGCGACTGCGAACTGGTTACTGAACGATTTGCCGGCCGACCAACATCAAGTCGCCGCGGCCGATGCGTTCGAGTTCCTTGACGAAGCGCGACTGAAGCGACGCAAGTGGGATCTCGTGATCATCGACCCGCCTGCCTTCGCGCCGTCTCAAGCCACG
>CAZPUJ010000348.1:0-4448 GCA_964589725.1 uncultured Planctomycetaceae bacterium | reverse complement strand
CTGATCGGCGCCTTCGCCAAACACTTGATCGTCCGGACTCTCGACTCCGCCGGACAACTCATCACTGGCTTCGAAGCTGACGGTCACGTCGCTGTTGTTCCAACCGTTCTCGTTCGCATCGATGTCGCGAGTGGCGGTCAACGTCGGAGCGACCTTGTCGATCAGCGTCGAGTAGTCGCCCGTGGTCGAGTTGCCGGCCAGGTCGGTCACTGTGGCGCTGGCTGTGCCGCTTTCAGTGAGGACGTCGTCAGTGTAGTCGCTGGCCGACGCATCGATGTTGGCTTCAACGACCGAGTACGACACGGTCACATCAGTGTTGTTCCAGCCGTTGGCGTTCCTTTCCACGCTCGGCGTAGCCGTGATCACTGGAGCGGTCCGATCACTTTCAAACGAGGCTTGTGTTGCCGCGTCATTGGAGTTGCCCGCCTCATCCGTGGCGGCGCCAGCAGCAACATCAATCGTGACGGTGCCATCGCTGTCCGGCGTCACATTGAACGTGTAGTGTGAGCCATCGACAGACACAAAGTCGCTTACTGTCCCGTTGCCGACCGACACACCGCTCGCGTTGAACCCGATGATGTCCTCATCGAAGCTGACCTCGACGGCGACGCTCGCCGCGTTGGTTAGGTGGACTCCCGAAATCGTGATGGTTGCCTGTGGACTAACCGCGTCTTGGGTGATGCTCGCGGTCGTGGTCTCCGCCGATTCATTGCCGGCGGAGTCCGTGCTCGTCACGAGGAACCGATCGGTTGAGTTGACCGTTAGGGGAACAGCGATCGAGAAGCTTGTGCCGCTCAACAACAACTGCTCGCCGACCATCATGTCTCCGGCGCTCAACGTGCTGCTGCCTTCCGAGTCGCGATAGACGCGCACCAAAGTGTCCTCGGCGGCGGCGATCGTGCCCGTGACGCTGAACGAAGTCGCATTGGTCCGCAGGTCCGAAGCGGGAGACGTCACGCTTGGAGCTGTCGGAGCCGTGCGATCCGATTGCACATGAAACTCCGCTTCGTCGTTCGTGTTCCCATTCACATCAGAAACCGCAGCGGCAGCCAACGAAACGGCCACATCACCGTCTGCGGTCGGAGTCAGATTGAAAGAGTACGACGATCCCGCTCCGGTCAAATCGCTCACGTTACCGTTCGTGACTGCGAAGTCTGACAGTTCCAGAACGGAAACATCTTCGCTGAATTGCACCGACACTGAGATCGTTGCTTCGTTCGTCGCGCCGCTGATCGTCGAAGAAAACGACGCGATCGGCTTCGTCGTGTCACTGACAATGCTCGCTTGCACGGCCGCCTCGCTGGCATTGCCTGCCAAGTCGGCTGCCGCTCCACCCGCGATGTCCACCGTGACGGTTCCATCCACCGTCGCGGTGATGTTGAACGTGGCTTGCGTCGTACCGACGAGCGTGAAATCGCTGACCGTGCCGTTGCCGACCGCGACATCGGTTTCATCGAAGTCTGTAAACGCTTCGGAGAATGTCACCGTCACCGGAATGCTGACCGCAGTCGTCGGGCTGGTAACACCGAACGCGATCGAAGGAGTTGGGTTCACTGAATCTTGTGTGATCGTCGGCATGGCTGCCGCTGCAGATTCATTTCCCGCTGCATCGGTCGCCGTCACCACGAACTGGTTGCTCGCGTTGGCCGTCAATGCCACGTCGATCGAGAAACCGACATCGAGCACGCCCAACTGCTGCTGCCCAACAACCGAGTCACCACTGCTCAATGTGCCGCTGGCGTCGGCATCGTGATACACGCTCACGAGACTTCCGGCCTCGGCAGTGCCGCTGATCGTGATGCTGCTCGCATTTGTGTCACTGGCACTCGACGGACTGCTGACCACCGGAGACGTGGGCGCGATCCGATCGACGGTAATCGACAACATTGCCACCGCCACACTGTCGTTCCCCGCGATGTCCGTAACGGCGCTTGCTCCGAGGCTGACGGTCACGACGCCATCGCTCGTCGGCGTGACATCGAACGAATAGCTCGACCCACCGCCCGACAGATTGCTGGCCGTGCCGTTAGTGATGGCCAGATCGCTCAGTGTCAGCCCAGAAACGGCCTCGCTGAAGTTGAGGCTGATCGGGAGCGTCGAGGCATTGACCGGGTGAACCAACGAGAGCGAGGTGCTCAACGTCGCCGTTGGTGCCGCCGTATCGATTTCCACCGTCAACGTGGCCGCGGCACCGGCACCGTCGGACGCCGAGAAGAGATAGGTCCCGTCGGCCATCGAATTATGAGTAGACTTCCATGCTCCACTGTTGTTCGCGGTCACCGTCCCCAAGGACGTGCCGTCCTGACTGACCTCCACGACGGAATTCGGGGTTGCCGTCCCGTTCAATTTGATATTGCTGTTCTTGGTGATTTCGTCCGAGCCACTCACTCCCGAATCCGGTGTGATCCCCGTGATTGTGGCCGACAAGAGCTGTCGCACTTCGAGTGGTTCGGCCGAAAGCTGAGCCGCGGCCTTCATCTCCCGTTGTGGCTGATTGAGACTGCGGCGTTTCGGCCGACTCGCCGGAGGAAGTTGATTGACCAAAAAGCTGAGCCACGCCCGCAAAACCATACTGGCCTCCATGCCAGGGGGGGATTCGCCAGGGGCGCTCATCGAGCGCAGTTGTTCGTTGCAGGTATTTGTCGTCCCTTGCGAGACTTTAACTTCAGCGAAGACTGCACGAATTGGGTTCAGTTTCCCGATCCGGATGACTTGAGGAGTCCAGCTAAAATTGCTGAATCGCGATCGCGATCCTCCGAAACGCATGAGTGCCTACGATTTGTTTTGAATTGAACCCGGTTCTCGATACCATGCCGCCTGGAAAAGAATCACCATCCAGCCCCCGCGAGGTGTGGGCGGCCCGCTTGGTCTATTGCCGAGGACGCGTAATGAGCCATCGAATGAGCACCATGCAACATCCGGCGTCAATGATCTCTCGCCGCAAGCTGCTTCAGGCGGCCGGGATGAGCGCCTTGCCTCTGGGTTTGCCTGGCATGGTCGCGGCGGGAGTCGATACGAAGCGGGGACTGGGCAAAGGCGCGGCAGAGAGGTCGTGCATTTTCATATTGTTGTGTGGCGGGCCAAGCCATCTAGATACTTGGGATTTGAAACCCGACGCTCCCGACACGATTCGCGGGCCGTATCAGCCGATCCCCACTAAGGTGCCGGGGATGCGGATCAACGAGATGCACACGCGGCTCGCAACGATGACTGACAAGTTCAGTTTGATTCGGTCGATGTCGCACGTCGGCAACATCAGCAATCACTTCGACGCGATGCACCACCTCTTGAGCGGCCAGGCTCAGGCGCCGTTGGACGCGCCGTACATCGGGTCGATCTTGTCGAAGTCCCGGCCTAGCGAACACGGCATCGCTCCGTATGTCTGGCTGATTAAGTGCGTCGGTGATCCGGTTTTTTGTGCGGTGAACATCGGCAACGGCGGGCACTTGGGAATGATGCACAGTCCGCTGTTCGTTGGCTCGGCCACCAATCATCCAGCGATGCCCACCTTCAAAGGCCCCGACGAACTGATGGCGACGGTGCCTCCCGAACGCATGCACGATCGTCGCCGCTTGCTGGACGGACTGAATCCGACCGCGAGCGTCATCGAGGGACATCGCTCGACGCGAGACTGGCAGGATCTGCACGGCCGCGCGTTCGAGCTGACGAGTGGCTCGGAAGGACGCGAGCCGTTTGAACTGCATCGCGAGCCAACCACCGTGCGTGAGCGCTACGGTATGCATCCGCTGGGACAAAACCTGCTCCTTGCGCGGCGGCTCGTTGAGTCAGGAGTCGGCTTCGTCACGGTCAACGGTTGGACCGGCCCGTCTCCCAATGGCGGCGGTGGACCTCCCGCGTCAAGCTGGGACATGCACGGCGGCGAAATGGGCATGGGCAACGCCTTCGGCAGCGGTTCGTATGGCATGGGCTGGTGCTTGCCGTGTCTCGACGAATCGCTCACAGCGCTGCTCACCGATCTCTCTGATCGCGGCATGTTGGACAACACGCTGGTGGTCGTCACCGGAGAATTCGGCCGCACGCCGAACATCAACCAGAACGGCGCTGCCAATCCGGGCCGGCAGCACTGGCCCTCCTGCTATTCCACGATCGTCGCCGGTGGCGGCATCCGCGGCGGTCGAGTCTACGGCGAGTCCGACAAACACGGAGCCTACGTCAAAGACCGTCCCGTCCGTCCGCAAGATTTGGGAGCCACGATCTTCCACTCGTTGGGTGTCCCACTCGACCTGCGTCTCGGCAAAGATGGCTTCACCCGTCCGCTTTCCACGGGTGAGCCGCTGATGGATCTGTTTGGATAAGATGACCAGGAGGATCGCGATGCCAACGCAGCTCATGCCTCAAAGCGTCTCGCGCCGGGGATTCTTGTCAGCGAGTTTGTGTGCTGGCGGAGCCGGCCTCTCACTGGGTGATCTTCTGGCTCTGCGATCGCT
>CAZPUJ010000347.1:0-16418 GCA_964589725.1 uncultured Planctomycetaceae bacterium | reverse complement strand
GCGTCCGCATCGGAACCGGAACTGGTTCCCAAGTCGATCTTCGACGGCGGAGACGGCGGCGGCGAGTTGTCGCAACCGGTCAAGACCACGCTGAACAAGAGGAACACAAACAGGTTCCACGTGTGGTTCATGGCAAAACTCCTTCGGGCTAAAGAGGCGTGATGGTGTCGCACGCGGCTCGACCATCCGTGGGCGAGACTAGGGGTTGGGCGTGACAGAGATATTGTCGATGAAGATTTCGGCGTCGCTGGCGTTGCCGAATAGGCCTGGGCTGCCGTGCGAATTCGGCGTCAAGTCGGCGGCTTCGATTGTCCAATCTGACGGCTCGTCGTCGCCTTTCGGCCAGACTTTGCCCCGCAGGATCACGCGGTCATCTTTGTTCTCGCTTTGGAACTTGAGCGTGTACCACGTGTCGGGCTTCCAGGCGAACTTGATGGTCTTGGCGAATCGCAATTCGAGGCGCGGCGTCCACGAACGGATCTGTAACTGCTGGTGCGAACCCATCAGGTCGAGCGTGTAGCGTTGGTTGATGACACCGGTGTCCGGCATCTTGCCGTTCTTTATGGAGCCTTTGACGTCGGCTTGTATCGTGTAGTCGTGAAGGTCGGGTGGCCCCATCCAGCATTGGCTGCGAGTCCCCTTCGGGATGGTGGTGATCTTCACCAAACAGGGAGCGTCGAGGCCTTCGTTGTCGCGGGGTAGATGCCGATAACGGGCACCGATCCACGTGATCGGCACCAATTTGTCGGAAATATCAAATTTCCACGGTAGCGGCGGTACGACGCGCACGCGCGAGGCTGGTGACTTGATGCCGTCGATCTCGGCCGTGATTTTCGCGGCGACGTGGCCAGCGTCCTGGGAGGTACTAAACGTGCCGTCCTCAGCGACTTCGCCAGCACCTTCGACGGTGAACTTGGCCTTCGCGTCAGACGACAGCTCTTGGCCGTTTGCGTTGAACAGGTGCACTTGGAATTGGACTTTGTCACCCGGGCGAACGAGCGACTCGGCGGGAGTGATCTGCACTTGTGCCGGTTTCTGATCGGCCTTGGGATCAGTTTCTTTCGGCTTCGGTGGTATCGGGTCCGCGGCCGGCTTCGCATCTCTATTGCCGATGCAGTACATGCCGACGAGCGTTGGGATGTAGACCTTGCCGTGAGAGATGATTGGCGATCCGAGCAGTTCTTCACCGTCCAGCGACACCTGGCTGAGGATTTTGAGACCTTTCCATTTTTGGGATTTGGAATCAGGCGTAGCCTTGAGATCGGGTTCCAGGACGTAGAAGCGGCCGTACTCACCGACGTAGATCTTGCCGTCGCCGGCGACTGCACTGCCGAACATGATGCGGCCGAGTTTCAGCTTGCCGAGTTCCGTTCCCTTCATGGCATCGACGGCGAACATCAGAGCGCCGTCGTCGATGTAGTAAGCTCGGCCATCGATCACCAGCGGAGCACTGCGGCCGACCGTGCGAGCGGGTAGTTGCCACAGCAGATTGCTCTTCGAAATGTCATCCTTCCCCGACGCCTTGAATGCGAAGGCGGCTCCCAAAATCGCCGGGGCTCCCGCGATTTGCTCGGCGTGAGCACAATAAACCACGCCATCAATCACGATCGGTGGCGTGTTGATGCCGCGAGTCGAAGCGTCGAACCTCCAAATGATTTTGCCGGTTCGCGGTTGCAGCGCGTAAACCGAACCGTCGCCGGCACCGAACACGATCGCGGCCTGACCGTCGATGACGGTAACGAACGGCGTGCTGTACGTTGTGTCTTCAGGCCGCAGCCGAGTGCTCTGAATCCACACCGCTTCGCCGGTCGCTTTGTCGAACGCGATGAATCGGTGAGCCGGGATCGCGTACTCATCCCAGCCTGTCATCACTCCGCTGACGATCAGCAGATTTTCGAAGACGATCGGAAAGTTCGTGCGTCCGCCGTAGGTGCTTAAGATGCCGTACTCTTCCATCAGAGAGTGCTGCCACAACGTTTTGCCGCTCTCTCCGTCGATGCACTTCAGTACGCCGCACAGACCTTGAACGTAGATGTGTCCCGTCGTTGGATCACCGACCACGCTGGACCAGCCAATACGTTCGGCCGGTGCATCGGTCAGAAAGACGTTGTGAATGTTCTCCCACAGAATCTTGCCGGTGGCCGCGTCGGCACAGACGACTTTCTCGCCTTCTTTCGTGGTCTCCGGCTCATTGCGACAGATCGTATACAGCTTGCCGTTCATCACGATCGGCGTCGATCGCGTGCCGAGCTTCTCGCTCTTCCAGACGAGGTTCTCACCTTCGGGTGACCACGTTGACGGGAGATTCTTTTCACGTGAAACGCCGGTCCCTTCCGGCCCGCGCCACGCCGGCCAATCGAGTGGATCGACTTTCTTCGGGTCCGCCGCGATGGCCGAAACCATCAACAGCGAGCCAACAGACAACAGCCAAAACCAAGCACACAACGCAGCTCGCATGGAGGCACCTTCAGCAGAGTTCGCGAGGGAGGTCAATCGAGGCAGGTCGGTGAGCGGTGTCGGGGGAGGGACGACCGGCAGCGTTTCACCAATCGCGAGCGAGACAATATCGAGCCGCCGGACATCGAACAAGGAATGGCAACTTGCAAGATGCCGTGGCGATCGGTCTACTGCTGGCCGTGCTCCACGTGGTGTCGCAGCGGCTCTGCACGGAGTGTTTTGAATGTCCTGCCTGTTCGCGTTCATTCGCTCGGCTCTCCTCCGCGATGCCGCGACTTGAACTTAGCCCCGCCGATGGATTCTGACCTCGTCTTCTTGATGGGCAAGTACGAAGCTCGCTTTCCGACCGAGCGGGTCTATTCGGAAAACCATCTCTGGCTGCAAACCGATGGCGAGCCGGGACGCTATCGCGTCGGTTTCACGGCCTACTCGGTGCGGTTGTTGCAGGATGTTTACTTCCTGGAGTGGTCTATCGATCCAAACACGACGGTCGTCAAGAAACAGGAGATTGGCGAGATCGAGAGCTCGAAAGCGGTGTCGACGCTGTATGCTCCGGCGGAAGGCACGATCCTGGAATTCAACGAACGACTGCTCGATGATCCCTCTGCCATCAATACCGACGGCTACGGCGCCGGCTGGTTGTTCCGAGTCCAGACTGACGTGAAACTGCTGACGCCCGAAGAATACATCAAGTACCTCGAAACCGGTTGGGAGCAGACGCAGAAATTGATCAAAGGACAGTACAACTGATGGAGAATTGCAAAATGAAAATTACAAAATGAAAATTGCCAAACATGCACGCGTCGCATGTGGATTCATTGCGCCTTATGCTTTCACTTTGCAATTTGCAATTTGGACTCCCCGCTTAACCTCGCCGACCACACAACGTCCTCATGCACAAGCTCACCGTCGTCATCTCGCAAGCGCTGGGCAAAAACCCTGCGAAGCGGCAGCTTGAAGAAGAGTTGGCGATGGCGTTGTTGTTGGAATCCAGCGTCGACGTCTCGCTGGTGCCGCACTTGAACGATCTGTCGGCCGATCACACCGGACTGTTGTTCCTGCGATCGATCCCTGGCGACGTAATCGTGCTGTCATGGCTTTACTCACGAGCGGCTCGTTGGATTCTCGACCGGCAAGGAATTCGAGGTCACGAGGGGATCTCGCTACTGAAGTCCGCAACCGAGGAGGATGACGCGGAACTTAAAGACGAGAAAGCCAACGCGGACAAGCGGTCAGGGAACGGCGTTCGTGATTCGCTCAACAACAACGGCTCACACGCCATCCCAAAACGCAAGATCTATTGCCTCGACTTGCGCGACCACACTGACCCGCAAGTCTATCTCAACGAGGTTCGCCGCATTGCGATGGAATGCACGCTGCAGACGGTCGACTTGATCAGCCTCATCGGCGAGCAACCGCAAGCCGAGAAGCTTCAACGCTACTTACAGCCGCTGGAGATCCTAGCAGAGCAAAAGTCAGCGTCGCCGCTCGACGATGACGACGACGCGCCGGCCACCGGCGACGTGGTGCGGCGGCGATGGTATCCGGTGATCGACTACAGCCGCTGCACGAACTGCATGGAGTGCATCGACTTTTGCCTGTTCGGCGTCTATGGCCTCGACCTGCAAGGGCTCATCCTGGTCGAACAACAAGACAACTGCAAGAAGGGTTGCCCCGCGTGTAGCCGCGTTTGTCCCGCCAACGCGATCGTCTTTCCCGGTCACAAGACGCCGGCGATCGCCGGAGCCGATGGCGAAGTCGGCGATGTGAAGATCGACCTTTCGAAGCTGTTCGGTGCTCCGTCAGCAGTGGAACTCGCCGCGCGTGAACGTGATGTCGAGCTCGTCCGCGACGGCCGCGACGCCGTCGGCCTGAGCATTGGCATCCCGAAACGAGTTAGCAATAAACCTTCCAAGCCACGCGATGAACTGGACGACCTGATCGATTCGCTCGACAAGCTGGAGCTGTGAGTCGCCGATAGGATGGGCACTCTTACCCGTCTTGAGGACGATCGACTCACTCGACAAGCTGGCTCTGTGGGTCTGGGTGTTTCAGGCATGGACAAACACGGCACCGTTCTCAACCTTGACCTCAAACTGCGTCTGACAAATGCGTGGGTTCAAGCAGTGTTTGCCATCCGCGACATCAAACTGCCAGCCATGCCACGGACAAGTAACGACGCTGCCAGTCAGCTTCCCTTTGGCTAACGGCCCTCCTTGATGAGCACAAATCCCGTCGATAGCACGAAGCTGTCCGTCGACGTTGAACAACGCGACGATTCGCGCTCCGACCGCGATTTCTTTTCCCGCCCCTGGCGGCAGCTCAGACTCATCCGCGACTTTGTGCCAATCCGACATGCCAACAGTCCCCCTTAGTGATGTGCTTTGAACCTGCGACGCTCACCGTATAACTTTCGATGGTCAGCGATCAAGCTTCAACCCTGCGGTCTCGATCTTGTCATGTGCGTACTCGGATTGGACATCGGCGGCGCGAATGTGAAAGCCGCAACCGACACAGCCCAAGCGACCTCGGTTCCGTTCGCGATTTGGCGAACACCGGAACGCCTGGCCGATGAATTGGCCAAGATCGTCGATCAGTTCGCAGCCGCGAAACTGCTCGCCGTGACGATGACCGCTGAGCTTGCCGACTGCTTCTGCACGAAGGCCGCAGGAATCGACTGCGTGTTACGAGCCGTCGAGTCTGTTGCGGGCGATCGGCCGATCCGCGTTTGGCAAACGGCGGGTGAGTTCGTTCCGCCCGAAGTCGCTCGCGAGGAACCTCGGCTGACCGCCGCCGCCAACTGGCACGCCTTAGCCACGTTTGTCGGTCGGCTCGTTCCCAGCGGTTCGGCCGTGCTGATCGACATCGGCTCGACGACCAGCGACTTGATCCCAATCGTTAATGGCCTGCCGATGCCAACCGGGCGGACGGACATTGAACGTCTGCAATCAGGCGAATTGGTTTACACGGGAGTTCGCCGCACGCCGATCTGCGCGGTGACGACTCGTGTTCCCCTCGGTGATTCGAATTGTCCCGTCGCCGCGGAATTGTTTGCCACGACGCTCGACGCGTACCTGCTGCTGGGCGACATCCCGGAAGACGCACACGACTGCGAAACGGCGAATCGTCGTCCGTCGACGATGGCGGCGGCTCACGATCGCATGGCTCGTCTGTTGTGCTGCGACCTCACGGAGTTATCGAACGACAACGTGCGCCGCATCGCCGAGCACGTCGCCGCGTCGCAACTCCGCCACTTGTGCGCCGCCGCCGATTTAGTCGTGTCGAGATTACCGAGCGACTGCCGCACCGTGCTGATTTCCGGCAGCGGAGCGTTTCTCGCTCGGCGCGTTGCGGCTCAGACACCCCGATTGCAATCGGCTCAGATCGTTTCGTTGCCGGAGCTCTTCGGCCCGCGAGTTTCCGACGCGGCGTGTGCCTTCGCCGTCGCCAAACTCGCTGCAGAACGTGAACTGCCGTTCGTGAGGTGAGTTCTGAGACGGATCACGCCTTGTTACATTGGAGCCGCTGTCGAGCGAACTCGGCGGCACTAGTTCGCAGACTCAATCAAGCAAGCTGATGAAAACGGTGATTAAACTTTTTGCCCGCGCTCGCGACCTCGTGGGAGCGTCGACCGTGGAACTGGACCTTTCCGAGTCGGCGACGGTGGCCGATCTGCGAGCCGCGCTCGGCGAGCAATATCCCAACTTGGGACCGCTCGTTGCCAACTTGTTGGTCGCAGTCGGAACCGATTACGCCGCGCCGACCAGAGTCATCGGAGGCCGCAAGGACGTTGCTTGTTTCCCTCCAGTGAGCGGCGGTTAAGGTGTTTTCCCTCTCATCGTTCATTCGTATGGAACACATCGCCGTTTGGATGTTGGCCGCGATGCCCGCGATGCTGTTCGTGGTCTCATGGGGTGAAGCGCGCGTCGGGCACGTCGGCTTGTTGAGGTTAGCGCGCTTCGCGGCGTTGTTGGGCGTGTTGATCGCGATCGGGCTGGCGGTCGGCTTTCGCGAGGGCCGGGCGTCGGTCACGCAGACGCCGATGACCTGGTTGGCGACGTTGGGACTGAACGTCTCGCTGGGAGTGCATTGCGATGGAGTGGCTTCGCTGTTGCTGGGCTTGGTCTCGCTGGTGCTGTGGTTGGTGTTGTGGCATTGGCCAAGCGGCGCGAGCTTGCGATGGTTGTCGCTGTCGTGGTTCGGCATCAACGGCGCGTTGTTGTCGGCGAACTGGGGGCAGTTCGTGCTTGGCTGGATGTTGTCGGCGTGGGCGAGTTCGGAACTCGCGCGTCCGCGCGAACGCGGACGCACGGATTGGCAAGACGTCCCGGCTGCAACGGCGTTTCGTCCCGTGTGGTTGATTCAACGAATTGGCGACGTCGGACTGCTGTCGGGTGTCGCGCTGGTGTGGCTGAGTTTTGGAGGCTCACTGGAATTCGACGCCGTGACGAATGAGGCCGTGGCCGCGCTGCGGCCGGAAGTGTTTGATGGCATCGCGCTGTGGCTGTCGGCGGCGATCGCCTGTCGGTGCGGGCAAGTGCCGTTGTCGGTGTGGTTGGAAACGGAATCCGGCTTCGCGGCGCGAGCGAACCGTTCGATGGCCAACCTCTCCGACGAACTGGTTGGCGTGTGGAACGTCCCGGACGGACATCACGTAGCCGATCGATTGAAGGCCGACCCGGCGAATCGTTGGCAGACGGTCGCGGCGGGAAGTTTGCCGGCGTCCGTTTTGGCCTGGTGGCAATCGGCGGCCTTCTTGCCGCTGGGATTCTTTGTACTGGTGCGCGGTCAACAGTTTTGGGAACGGTCGGCACACGCCGGGATGATGTTGGTGATCGTCGGAGCGTTCACAGCGTTCCTGGCGTCGGCGAGCGCGGCGGCTCAGTTGACTTGTGCTCGTGTGGTGTCGCAGGTGGCGATTGGTCAGGGCGGCGTGGCGTTGGTGGCGGCGGGACTGGGACGCTCGGAGAATGTGGCCGTCGGACTTTATTTGCTTGTGCTGAGCAGCGTGCTCTTAGCCGTACTGTTGGTGGCGAGCGAACGGTTGGTGGTGGCGCGCGCTCGTTCGTGGTTGGCCGTGATGGGAGTGGCGGCGGCGTTGATCGGATCGGGGCTGTGGGGTCGTCACGCGATCACGGAATTGGTCTGGCAAGCGACCTCGTCGGCTGGCGAAGCGACCGAAATGACGACTCACTCGGACAATCATGACGAGACCAGCTTGGCGTTTGGCGCGACGTCTGAGCGGTTGCTCGACATGGTCGTCGCGTTGATGTGTGCGAGCGAACTATTGCTGGGCTTCGCGTTGTTTCGAGCATTTTTCCTGAGTCGTCGCGATGCCACGGCTACGTCTCCTGCAAGCAGTGGTGGCCGGCCTAAGTGGCTGTGGGCGGCTTGGTGGTTGGTGATTGTCGCGGCCGGAGCCGGTCTGTGGCTGGGACTGGATGAGCAACGTCAGCGACTCTTCGTCGGTGACGGCGGCGCGGACGGACCGAGCTTGTGGCAGTCGACGTGGTTTGGCGCCGGTCCACTTTGGCCGTTGTCGGCGGCGGGGATCGTGCTGGCGTGGCTGTTGTACTCGCGACCATCGGAATTGCCGACGAAGGTGGCCGCGGCGCTGGGACCGTTTGCTCGGTTAAGCCGGAACCGGTTTTATTGGGACGATTTTTATTTCCTGGTGATCGTGCATCCGCTACTGGTTGTTTCTGTCTGGTTGCGATGGTTGGATCAACGTGGCGAGAAGCCGACAGACCGTTCGCTGCGTCGCAGCGCGGCGGACCTCTTCGGCGAGTCGATGCAAGTGCTGTCGAACGGTTCGTGGCCGTTGATGGCGTTGACGACGATCAGTTCCGTCGCCGTTTTGCTGTGGATCTTGTTGTGGTTGAAAGGAGGATGAGTGATGCAGTCTCCCGGCCATGGGCTTCGCCCATGAATTCCAACTTGGTCTCGACAATCCGCGAAGCTTTACCGTTGTGGCTGGTGTGCGTGCCGGTCGCGGGGATGATTGCTCTCGCGCTAGCGGCTCGCTTTGGTGAGCCGGCCGTGCGACGAACGATGCTCGTGAATTTGATCGTGTCGTTGGGGCTGAGCGTGTGGTTGCTCGCGGCGTACAAACCGCTCCAGCCGGTCACTCAACCGGCGAACGGGGCCTTGTTCGGACCCATCGAACGATTTCAATTTCGGTCGAGTTTCGCGTGGCTCGGCGAGCTGCGTACGGCCGAAATCGAGATCAGGCTTCCCGACGGCAGCCGACGACAGCGAGTGGTGCCCGTCGCCTGGGGGCCTGACATTCACTTTGGCGTCGGAGTGGACGGACTGAGCGTGTGGCTGGTTGTTGCGACGGTGCTGCTGATCGTCTGCGGTTGGCTACGTGAGCAGCATTCCGCGGGACGGATTGTCAATCGGTCCCATTTGGTTGAGCCACCCGCGGCGGACGGAGTGACCATCCGTCCGTCAGGAACTGCGGCAATTTGGCTGTGGCTGGAAGCGAGCCTGGTCGGGACGTTGGTCGCGTTGGATGTCGTCCTGCTGGTGGTCTGCTGGATGAGCAGTTTGCTGGCGTTGGGATGCATGCTGGCACGCGGTGGTGATTCCACTCGCAAGATCGCGACGCAGCGATTTCTGCGAGTGCAGTGGGTTGGTTGCGGTTTGATATGGCTCGGACTGGCCGGACTGGTGTTGGCGTTTGGGTGGTTGCGCGAATCGCCGAGTCGAGTTCCACCGTTGATCTTCGCCGTGCCGGAATTGATCGCCGGGATCGCGCGTTGGACGGTCTCCGGCGACAACCTGTATCTATGGACGCTTGTCAGTCCATGGCTGTTTGTGTTGCTGGGGGTGGGATTCACCGTGCCGTTGATGCTGGCTCCATTTCATCGAGGCTTTGTGGCGGCCTTGGCCTCCGCGCCGCCAGCGATGGCGGTGGTATTGGCAGGTGTGATGGCGAAGCTCGGCGTTTACGGCTGGCTCCGGTTCGTCGTGCCGTTGTTTCCCAACCAGATCCAGTCGATGTCCGAGTTGTTTGTACTCGCCGTCGGGTTGAGCGGCGTGTACGCCGCGCTGCAAGCCTTGGCGGCGGAAACGTGGCGGACGCGAGTCGCCTTTGCGACGATGGCCTCGTCGAACTTAATGCTACTTGGCGTGGTGACGCTGACGATCGAGGGGCTCACCGGCGGCGTGCTGCGTTGGCTGGGGCATGCGTTGACGGTGGGATTGGTGTTGTGGTTGTTGCCTTCGTCGGAGATCGAGAATCGCAGAGACGATCACTCGACAAGAGATTCCGAACGTCGTGCAGCCGCGTTTCGATTGGGGTTATGGGCCTGGATCGGACTGCCGGGCTTCGGCCTGTTCGCGGCGGAGTTTGTCACTCTGTTCGCGTTGTTTGAACAGAATGAATTGTCGATGGTGTTCAGTTTGACAATCAGTTTGCTGTTGGCTTGGACGTGGGTCCGAGCGGATCGTGAACGAATGGCGTGGTCGGCCGCGCCGTGGTCTGTGCGCGAGTGGTTCGTGATCTGCGGGTTGCTGCTATTAAACATCGCGATGGGTGTGACGCCAAATGTTGTGGTGTGGCGCGTGCAGCCGAGTCTGATGATGTTGCTTCCGCCGCCAAAATCGACGGTGCGTCTGATTATCTCTCGCACTTCGACGAGCACTTCACTGACGGACCCGCCACAGTGGACGCAGCCAATGGAGGTCTCGCCGTGACCTCGTGGGAGCAGGCGTGGATTGCGATTGGCGTGCTGACCGCCGCTGGGCTGATCGGCTTGGTCGCGGCGCATTCGCCGGGGACTCGCCGCTGGGTGGGGCCGTGGTGTTTGATGGCGTTGATCGGGTCGCTCTCCGCGTGGCCGGAGCGGCCGACTATGAACGTGGCGACTTCGATGGCTTTCGAACCGTTTGACCTGTTGGCGTTTGACACGTGGCTGCTGACGACATTGTGGGGTGGATTGCTGCTGTTGCTAGGACGGAGCGAGCAGCCGGAATCACAAACGCCGGCAGCGGGCCTTCGTCGCATCTCTGAACAGCAAGCGATCACACTGTTGTTGCTCGCGGGTGTGAACCTGCTAGCGTTGGCTCGCGATTTGGGGTCGTTGTTTCTGGGCTTGTCGTTGATCTGCGTGGGAAGCGGCGTGCTCGTGCGAGCGGATTCGGCCGACGATTCCGCGCGCGGCGACGAACTCGATTCTGCGAATCCGTTGTGGTCCGGCTTGCTCTTTTCCGCCTGTCTGTTGTTTGGCTTCGTGCTGCTGTACGCGCTGACGGGAGCGACGCGGTTGGAGACAATCCGCGCGGCGTTGGTCACTAGCTACGCTCCGTCCGACGTGCGGCTTGCGGCCGGAGGAGGCTCGCACGTGTTGACGCTGGCGGTGGCATTCGTGGGTGCGGGGCTGGCGGGCTTCGCGGGCGTGGTTCCGTTTCATTGGCGACAAGCGCAGACGGTAGCGACGACTCGATCGCTGACGACGACCGTCGTGCTGTTGTTTCCGCGAGCGGCCGCAACGCTCGTCGGATTGCGTCTGTGGCCGATCATCTCGATCGGGTCGGGCGAGACCGCTCCGTTGCTGTTGGGCGTGTTGGCGACCGCAACGTTCGTGGCACCGTTGTTTCACGCTCGCAGGGAACTCGAAGTGACACGTTTACTGACGCACATCGCAGTCGCTCAAGGCGGCTGGCTGCTGATGGGTTGGGCCGTCTTGTGCTTCGGCGACGCGTCGGCTCGAACGAATCTCGACTCGCAAGTCGCCGACTGGAACTTGCCGCCGCAGGCGGAGGGGGTCTGGTTCTGGCTGTTGCTCGACGGCGTAGCCGTCATCGGGCTGGCGGGTGTGTCGGCGTATCTACGTCGGCGCGAGCGACGCTGCTTGCACGTCGAGGACTTGCAAGGCCTGTGGCATGCGGAACCACTCGCAGCCGGGTGCGCCAGTGTGTGCTGGTTGAGTCTAGCAGGACTGCCGTTGCTCGGCGGATTTTGGAGCCGGCTGTTTCTGGCGATGCACGCGATGCAGGTGCGCGGCGAATGGGGTCCGCCGCAGATGCTGGTGCCTCACGACGGCTTGTTGGTGCTGGCGATTGTGGCGGTGATGAGTTCCGTCGGCACGTTGGCCGTCGTCGGGCGAGTCGTCTGGACGATGCTCTTCGATGTGCCGCTGGGCCGACCTCAACCCAGCGGCGGGCATTTCGCCCTGTTTGCTGCCGCCCTGTCCTCGCTGTTTCTCATCGGTTGCGGCTTGCTCCCGGGGCCGCTATTGAGCTGGCTGTGTGCGCCGACGAAATAAAACACCGAGTGTCGACTTCCACTGACAAAGGACGAAAGACAAATGACCTTTCGATTGGTGACCTTTGGCGAAGTGATGTTGCGGCTTTGTCCGGAAGAGTGCTTGCGGCTGACGCAGGTGATCCCCGGTCGGCTGGAAGCAACGTTCGGCGGCGGCGAGTTGAACGTCGCGGTGTCCGTGGCTGCTCAAGGCGGAACCGCTTCGTTCCTGACGGCTCTTCCGGACAACTCGATCACCGATTGCTTGGAGCAAGACCTGCGTAAGCTGCGTGTCGGGACCGAGCTGATTCGCCGCGTGAAGCCAGGCCGCTTCGGCATCTACTTCGTCGAGACCGGAGCCAACCAGCGAGGAGGCACGGTGACGTACGATCGCGACGGCAGTTCGATCTCATTGATGCCGGCCGAATCGTACGACTTCGAGAACTCGCTGCGCGGAGCCACGTGGTTTCACATCACGGGGATCACTCCTGCGATCAGCGCGAACGCCGCCGCCGCCGCGAAAACTGCGATGCAAACGGCCAAAAGGCTGGGTCTGACCGTGTCGTGTGATTTGAACTTCCGCAAGAAACTGTGGAGCTGGAAGCCCGGCACGAAGTCGACCGATTTGTGTCGGCAAACCATGCGCGAGCTGATGCCGTTCATGGACGTGGTTATCGCCAACGAAGAGGACGCGGAATACGCGCTCGGCATCTCCGCCGCTGCCACCAATGTCGAAGCGGGAGAACTGAACATCACCGGCTATCAAGATGTGGCCCGAAAGATCGTCGCCGACTTTCCGAATGTGCAGCATGTTGCGATCACGTTGCGTGAAAGTGTCTCCGCCAGCCACAACAATTGGGGCGCGCTGCTGTTCGAGGCCTCATCCGGCAAATCGTTCCTCGCGCCGACCGACGCCGACGGCAAGTACGCTCCGTACGAGATCCGCAATATCGTCGACCGCGTCGGCGCCGGAGACTCCTTCGCCGGCGCGCTGGTTTTCGCATTCAACACTCCCGAACTGTCAGCTTGCGCCGTCGCGATCCGCTACGCCGCCGCCGCGAGCTGTCTCAAGCACAGCATCAAGGGAGACTTTAACGCCGTGACGCGCAGCGAGATCGAAGCCCTGATGCAGGGTTCGGGATCTGGTCGTGTGCAACGGTAGAGTGGCCATACCCACCCTATTGCAGCGGCTTGCGAGCGGTCACCTGAAACTTGTCGATGCGGATGCGAGTCATGTCGGTGGTCTCAAGGACTCGGTCTCCATCGGTAATGGAGAAGATCTCCCAATCCGCGTTGGCCCATTCGGTCAACTTGGCGGACAGTGCGACGGCCTCCACAAGCTCGGTGCGATACTCCCAACGAATGGCCTTTGCTTCTGAACCACCAGCGCTCGATCGAGCCGCCGGTATGCCGAGTACTCCCCAAGCCAAGCCCATCGCGAGCAACAGAAATGCCAAAGCACGTCCTTTTGTCATGATGCGATCTCCCCAAGAATAGAGTTTTTGATTGCGGGTTTTGCGCGCCGTGCGTGTGATTCGAAGTAGCCGAAGTCGTGCGACTTCGGACTGAAGTCTCACGACTTCAGCTACGATTACGGACACACAGACCTCAGACACGTAACGGTTCGGGCTGCTGATTCAAGAGTTGCGAGTATCGCTGGCGAATCGGCTCGACGACGTCCGCGACGAACGCGTCGACTTGCTCGGGCGCACGCCCGACAAAACGGCGTGCGGCCAAGGCGTTGCTGAGATCGACCGCCGCGAAGGCCGGATCGCGGCGCAAGCGGTCGAGTAGGTCGTTCGGTCGGCCCTGCTCCTTGACCTCGCGCGCGGCGGCTTGGCTATGGACGCGAATCCGTTCGTGCAACGCCTGTCGGTCGCCGCCGGCTTGCACGCCAGCCATCAGGATTTCCTCGGTCGCCATGAACGGCAGTTCTTCGTCGAGATGTTTTGCGAGCACTTTCGGGTACACGACCAGCCCGTCGACAATGTTGCGGTACAGGATCAGCACGGCATCGATCGCCAAGAACGCTTGCGGCAGCGTGAGCCGCCGGTTCGCGCTGTCGTCGAGCGTTCGCTCCAGCCACTGCGTGGCCATCGTCTGAGCTGCATTCATCGACAGGCTCATCGCGAATCGAGCCAGCGAGCACATCCGTTCCGCCCGCATCGGATTCCGTTTGTAAGCCATCGCCGACGACCCGATTTGTTGCTCCTCAAACGGCTCTTCGACTTCCTTACGACTTTGCAACAGCCGCAGGTCCGTCCCAGCCTTGTGAGCCGACTGACCAATCCCGCTGAGCACGTCGAGCACTTGCGAATCGACCTTGCGCGAGTACGTCTGACCCGTGACCGAGTACGCCGCGTCAAAACCCATCTTCCGCGAGACTCGTCGGTCCAATTCTTCGATCTTGGAATGATCGCCATCGAAGAGCGTCATGAACGACGCCTGCGTGCCGGTCGTCCCTTTCACACCGCGGCACTTCAGCGTCGCCAGTCGATGTTCGACTTCGACCAAATCGAGCACAAGGTCATAACACCACAAGGTCGCTCGCTTGCCAACCGTGGTCGGCTGAGCCGGCTGCAAGTGCGTGAATCCGAGACACGGCAGTTCGCGATGCTGGACCGCGAACTTCGCCAGTTCGTCGATGACCGCGACCAATCGAAGTTGCAGTTGTTGCGATCCCTCGCGAATGAGGATTAAGTCCGTGTTGTCCGTGACATAGCAAGACGTCGCGCCGAGATGAATAATCCGCTTCGCCGACGGGCAGCGGTCACCGTAGGCGTGAACGTGAGCCATCACGTCGTGACGCAGTTCCCGCTCGTACTTCGCGGCCAAGTCGAAGTCGATGTCGTCGACGGCCGATTTCAAATCCGAGATTTGAGATTCTGAAATGTCGATTCCCAGTTCTCGTTCGGACTCCGCCAACGCGACCCAGAGCCGCCGCCACGTCGAATGTTTACGTTGCTCCGACCACAACTCGGCCATCTGCCGCGAGGCGTACCTATTGATGAGCGGGTTTTCGTAAACGTCGTGATTCACGATCCGAAACCTTGGAGAAAACGGCGATTCACCTTCAGCGCCAACAGACATCGTAGCGGTCGTGTCCCACGCCGCCGAGTGAGAACTCTGCTGCTCGCAAAGCGATTCGCAATCGGTATCGCTGTTCGTGCGGCGGCTGCGGCATTCCTCATCGTATTGGCAATACTCGGATCTGCGGTCAATTCATTCCTGTCAACGGGCGACAGCGATCCGGTTGGAACCCCCATTCATTTCGCGTCGTTCTCGCCGATCTCGCGGCGAATGACCAGCAGCAGTCTGATGCCGAGAAACACGGAAGTCAGGACTCCGACCGCTCCTACCAGCGACACACCGAGAACAAGCGGTGGCGCGTGATTGCTCAGCAGATTGGCGGAACCGAGAAACAGGGCCGCCACCAAGATGCCGACCACGAGGTGATTGATCGTTGTTTCCAGGCGGCGATGCTCGTGATGGATCTCCAACGAGCCGTTTCGGAAGCGACGCAACAGGTCGGACAGGTCACTCGGAAGAGAGACGAAAAGGCGGTCCCAATCGCGGTAGGTGCGTCGCACTTTTCGCAGGAATCGTCGCGGCATGAACCGATTCAAACTAGCTCGCTCGTAGTAACTTTGAATCACGCGAATCAGGCTGAATTGTGGGCTGAGTTGCCGCGCGCTGCCCTCCAAGATCACCAAGGTCCGGAAGAGCAGCGCAGCTTCCGTCGGAAGTGCGATGTGATAGCGGCGGATGAGGCTGGTCATCTCGGTGAGCGCTCCACTCAGATCGAATTCGCTCAACGGTTGGTTGCCATACTGGCTGACGAACTCCGAAACGTCGGCCCGCAACGCATCGAAATCGAGATTCGCCGGCGCGGAGCCAAGTCGCACGACGAGATTAGACAACTCGCGCGCGTCTTGATCGACAAAGCACAAGATCAGAGCCTCGAAGTCCTCGCGAATCGTCTCATCCAGCCGGCCGATCATGCCGCAATCGAGCACACCGACCACGCCGCCCGGCAAGACCATGTAATTCCCGGGATGCGGATCGGCATGATACAAGCCGTCGTGAAAGATCATCTTCACGTACATGTTCGCCGCGCGCCGAGCGAACTCATTCAGGTCGCAGCCGGAGGCGGCCAAACGAGCGCGATCGGTACCAGGAATTCCGTCGAGCAACTCCATCGTCAAAACTCGGCGGCTGCAAAACTCCGGATAGACAGCCGGAAAATGGACGGTCTCGTCATCGGCGAACCGGCTGGCAAACGATTCGATGTTCCGGCGCTCGCCCGCAAAATCCATCTCCTGCAGCAGCGTTCGCCGAAAACGACGAACCAGCGCCGCGGGCTTGTAGGCTCGAAACTCAGTCACATGTTTCTCGAGCAACTCGGCCAACCCAGCCATAATGTGCAAGTCACGCCGAATGCGGTCTTCGATGTCGCCGTGTTGAATCTTCACGGCGACCGGCGGTCCCGACTTAAGCCGCGCTTGATGAACTTGTCCGATCGAAGCGGACGCGATCGGCGTGAATTCGAATTCTGCGAAGAGATCCTCCGGCGGCTGGCCCAACTCGGCCTGAATGATTCGGCGCACAACGTCAATCGAATCCGGCGGCGTGTTTGCCTGAAGCTGACTCAGCTCGGTCACCAGCGGCTCAGGCAACAGATCGGGACGAGTGCTGAGAATCTGCCCCAGCT
>CAZPUJ010000346.1:0-4524 GCA_964589725.1 uncultured Planctomycetaceae bacterium | reverse complement strand
CCCGTCACGCCGCTGCCAGCGGCCGCGACATCCAATCGCCAGAGAGCGGTGCCGCCTTGAGGCAAGTCGGCGGAGATTGTCCAGTCCTGCAAGAAGTTCGCGCGGTAGTGGAAGATGCGGCCGAGCTTCCCTTCGTCGATCAATTGCTTCGCGAACGTCACGGCGGGGACGCGGCGGTAGTTGTACCAAACCGTGTTGGCAACCTTGGCCTTCTCGACCGCTTGACACATCTCCTCGCCTTCGGCCGTGTTCATGGCGAGCGGCTTTTCGCACAGGATCATCTTGCCGGCGGCGGCGGCGGCGAGACAAATCTCCTTGTGTAAGTTGTTCGGGACGCAGACGTCGATCGCGTCGATGTCTTTTCTTTCAAGCAGCTTTCGCCAGTCGGTCTCGATCGATTCATAGCCCCACGTGTCCGCGAACTTTTTGACGGCGTCAGCGTTTCGCGCGCAGGCAGCCTTCAAGACCGGTTGGTAGGCGAGATCAAAAAAGTTCGGTACTCGACGATAGCCGTTCGAATGTGCTCGGCCCATGAAGCCGTAGCCGATCATGCCGATGTTGAGGGACTTGGCCATTGGTTTTTCTCTCTTTGGAAATGCTTCGACATTCGTCATTCCGTCCATCCGTGTTGATCGCGCACGGCGATCATCGCCGCCAGGATGTCGTTCCACGTTTGCTGTTTCATGAGCACATCGTTTGGGAACATGCAGCCGTCCCAGCAGAGGTGACGAATGCGCTTCGTGACGTTGCCGTAGTGGTCGCGCAACCAGAAGCCGGCGTGATGCGGAATGTTGAGCTTGCCGTTGGGGTCGGTCGCCAGGCAGTGCCTGCCGGTCTTGTCGTGAGTGCCGCTGCCTTTGACCGTGGCATCGTTCTGAGCGACGTGGAAGTCGATCGTCCACGGACGCAGCGCATCCGTGAGTTGCCGATAGGCGTCGTCGAAGGCGTTCGCGTCGTTCCAATCGAAATCGATGTGAATGATCCGGTCTTCCGGTGCGTTGTAGCCGAGCGTGTACAGCAACGTGTGAGCCATGTCAGCTTGGAAGCCAACGATGCCCGGTCGGTCAGTCAGTTCCAGCAATTGGATCATGCGCCGCCAACTGTGCATGCCGGCCCAACAGATTTCTCCCTCGGCCGCAAGCCGCTCCCCGAAGCCCGCCGCGACGTCAGCCGCTTGACGGAACGTGGCCGCGATCTGCTTTTGATTTCCTTCCGGGTCGATCACCCAATCGCCCGGCCCACTGGCCGTGTCGATGCGCACGATGCCGTACGGGCGGACCCCCAACTTCCGCAGCTTTTCGCCGATGCGACACGCCTTGCGCACGGCGTTGATCCAATTCACTCGCTTGGTCTCCTCCCCCATCGCCGCGCCGTCAAACCACACCGGCGCGACGACTGAGCCGACGACGAAACCCTTCGACGTGATCTTGTCCGCCAGCTTCTTGATGCCGTCGTCATCGAGGTCGATCGAGATGTGCGGGTCGTATAAGAACAAATCGACGCCATCGAACTTCACTCCGTTGACCGACGCTTTCGCCGACAGATCGAGCATCGTGTCGAGATCAATAAACGGCTCCGCTCCTGGCGAACCCTTGCCGACAATACCGGGCCACATGGCGTTATGCAGTTTCGGAAAATTGTTCGGCATGATGATGTCCTTTGAAGGGATGAGGTCCGACGCAAAGGCGCCAAGGCGCGGAGAAACGCAAAGAAGGTTGTTACGTCATTCGCTGGCACTGATCGCGTTTTTGGCATCCCTGCCGTTATCGAGTAGCCTAAAGTTTGATGCCCCACCGAAACAGCGACTACTTCTTTTTCTTAGCCACCGCTGCCACCTTCTTATGGTCGCCGACGTTGGGCAGGACGAAATCCGCGAACGCATCAGGGCCAAAGTAGCGCAGGCCGACAAGCGGTTCGGTGCCGGTGTTTTCAATTTCGACTCCGGCGGCGGACGCTCGTTGTGTGATGAAGACTTCATCGTCCGTCATCTCGCCAAAGCGGATCATCGCGGGCGTCTGCAAAACGAGCTTGCCCATGCGGCCTTTGCCTTGGACGGTGATCCAGCCGGCGGCGGCTGAGTCTTTAATGACGCACTTCGCATTAGGAGCGACCGTCAGTTCCTTCGCAGAGAACAACTGTTTGCCGTCCACTCGGCCGTAGACGATCCAGCGGTCCTGATAGCCTGCGGACTTCCACGTATCACCGATGTTGATTGGTTCCAGGTAGTGCGAGTCCTTGAAATTTGGATCGAGGTTCTTCTCCCAGTCGAGTGCATCGGTGAGGTACTGCAGGTCGTCGTGCTTGTTCTTCGGGAAGTCCTTCGTCAGCAGAGCACGCGGGACCGCTCGGCCTTCGACCATCGACTGGTACATGCCGAAGACGTCGCTGCCCCATTGCGGCTCATACGTCACCAGGCTGCCGGGCGCGTGCAGTACGCACGGCGGAATCAGCCAGCCGGTGCCGGGCTTCAGTCGGTACGCCTTTGAAAGATCGAGAATTCCATTGTCGCCGTCATTCCACCGCGCCAAACAGTCAATGACATTCTGCTTCGTCGTCCCCGGCTCCAAACCCATGAACGTGTACGGGAAATTGTTGCCGATCGCATTCATCTGTGGCGGGAAGTAGTACGACTCCGGCTTCCCTTCCTGCCCGACCAGCTTGGCTTGTTGGCTGTTTTGGTGCATGTGATGCGGGATCGGCCCCATGTTGTCGAAGAACTTCGAGTACACCGGCCACTTCTTGTACTTTTTCCACATCGCCGAACCGACGATGTCCGCCCCCATTTCTTCGACCGCATCGCGCAGTGTGAACTTATCTTTGCCGAACACGACATAGCTCAAACCTTCATCCGCAGCGCGGTTGTCATTCATCGCCAAAGTTGTCGAGCCAAACCATCGCTCGTCGATGCCGCCGCGATGAGTGCCTAAGGCATAGTAATCCGCCGGATGCAGCTTCAGCCGCTTGCCCGGTTGCAAAAACGACCGCGGCACCCACGTCGGTGCCAGTCGAAAGAGTCCGTTGTTCTCCGTGAGCGCGTCGGTCGCCAGTTTTGCCACATTGGCCATCACGAAAACTCCTTGGTGTTCGTCGTCGCGACAAGCTGCCGGCCTGCCGGGTCGGTCAATTGCGATTCTGCAGACGTAAAAAGCCGCTCTCGCGGTTCGCACCGGGCGAGCATTCTGGCCTTGCGCCAACGCAAATTCAACGAACTTTGCTATGTACAGCGGACTGACGATTGACGGCGACGGCGATGGTGTTGTTGATCCACTGTTGCTTGACGCGGACCAAAAGATCAATAGCGTGTCGTCGCGGAATTCGAACGCTCCGGCAATTGCTGGCGAACCGTGGTTGTCTTGGAGACGCTCAGCGACGATAAAGTCAAAATCCACTGTGTCGGCTGGGGCGCCGACACGGTTGCTCGTTCGACACTCCGTTTCCCCGCCGGTGTGACGATCGACTGAATTGCCCCGTTCGGGTTGCGGATTTCAAGTTTTCCTCGCCGCACGTGCTTGCCACCAGGAAAGGCCGTTTCTCATGGTTCGTGTCGCCATCTGTGGAGCCAGTGGATACACGGCTCTGGAGCTCATCAAGATTCTGCTGCGACATCCCGACGCCGAGATCACGGCCGTGACCAGTCGACAAGAAGGCTCGCCGCCGATCGGCGTCGTGCACCAGAGTCTCGCCGGCCGGCTGAACCTGGAATGCGAGGACTTGTCACCGGAACAAGTTGCCGACCGCGCCGACGTGGCTTTCTGCTGTCTGCCGCACGGAGCCAGCACGGCCGTGATCTCGAAGATTCTCGCGGCCGGTTGCAAGGTGATCGATCTCTCCGCCGATTACCGACTCTCCGACCCGGCTGTGTACGAGGAATGGTACGGCGTTGTGCATACAGACCCGACTCGCTTGGGCAGTACGGTGTACGGATTGCCGGAACTGTTCGCGGACAGAATTCCCGGTTCAGAACTGATCGCCAATCCCGGCTGCTATACGAGTACTTCGATCTTGGCGCTCGCGCCGTTGCTGTGTGAAAAGCTGATCGAGCCGACCGGTATCATCATCGACGCGAAGAGCGGCGTCTCCGGCGCGGGCCGCGCGCCGAAGCTCAACACGTTGTTCTCCGAGTGCAACGAAAGCCTCTCGGCCTATTCCGTCGGCAAACACCGGCACATGCCGGAGATCGAACAAGTCCTCTCTGACGCCAGCGGCCAAAAAGTGCAGGTCGTCTTTACGCCGCACTTGGTCCCGATGGATCGAGGCATCCTGGCGACGATTTATCCACGTCTGAAACGCCCCGCCACGCTAGCCGAACTGCTGAGCGTAATGCGCCGCTTCTACGAAGGCAGGCCATTCATCCGAGTTGTCGATCACCTGCCGACCACGAAAGATTCGGCTCACACAAACTTCTGCGATATCACCGTCCGCTTCTGCCGCGACCAACTGATCGTAATCGCCTGCCTCGACAACCTGATCAAAGGCGCCGCCGGCGTCGCCGTGCAGAACTTCAACTTGATGTTCGGCTTCGAA
>CAZPUJ010000345.1:0-4137 GCA_964589725.1 uncultured Planctomycetaceae bacterium | reverse complement strand
CCAGCAGATGCGTCAACAACCGTTCGCGGTCGTGCTGCTCGACGAAATTGAGAAGGCTCACCCGGATGTCTTCGACGTGCTGATGAACGTCTTCGACGAGGGCCGCCTGGCCGATCAATATGGCCGCACAACATACTTTCGCAGCGCGATCATCATCCTCACGTCAAACCTCGGAGCCGGTTCGACCGGCTCGCTGGGTTTCGGCACGTCGCCCACTCCTCGGTACGACGCGGCGGCGCGCTCATTCTTTCGGCCAGAGTTCTATAACCGGCTCGATTCCGTCGTGACGTTCGATCCGTTGTCAGCGGAGTCGATCCACATCATCGCCGAAAAGGAACTCAATGCGCTCAGCGAACGCGAGGGACTGACGAAGGCGCGACGCCGGTTGGTCTGTTCGTCTGCCGTTGTCGAACTTGTCGCTCAAGCTGGCTTCGACCCGAAGTACGGCGCTCGCCCGCTGCAACGTGCGGTCGAACAACTCGTCGCCACTCCGCTAGCCAAGTGGCTGCTGGACCATGATGATCATTTGAAATCGACGATCCGCGCCGAGCGATCGGGGGGACAGGTTGTGTTCGAGACGACGCAGGAGCCTTAATTCCATGAAGGCTGGTTTGTTCATCGCCTGTTTTTGGTCGTTCCTCGTCTCCGCGACGTCTGCGGGCGAAGCCTTCGCGATTCGCGTCGTTGATGAACAATCCGGGCGAGGCGTGCCACTGGTCGAGTTGAAAACGGTGGCCAATCAGCGGTTTGTCACCGATTCGGCCGGCGCCGTGGCGATTCGCGAGCCGGAGTTACTCAGCCAGACGGTCTTCTTTCACATCAGTAGCCACGGGTACGAGTTCCCGAAGGACGGCTTCGGCTTTCGTGGCAAGCAGATCAAAGTCGAACTGGGCGGCGAGGCGACGCTCAAGATCAAACGGCTCAACATCGCCGAACGGCTGTATCGCGTCACCGGCGCCGGCATCTACGCAGACACCGTGTCGCTGGGAAAAAAGCCTCCGATCGAGCAGCCGCTGCTGAATGCTCAAGTCACTGGTTCGGACAGCGTGGTCACAGCGGTCTATCGAGGTCGGCTGCATTGGTTCTGGGGCGACACGAATCGGCCGAAGTACCCCCTCGGCCTGTTCCACGTTCCCGGAGCAACGTCGCGATTGCCGACCGACGGCGGACTCGATCCGGCGGTCGGCGTGAATTTGGATTACTTCATCGGCGACGACGGTTTTGCAAAAGCGATGTGCCAGATGCCCGGCGACGGTCCAACCTGGATCGGCGGCCTGACCGTGCTGAAGGACATTGACGGTCGCGAACGGCTCTTCTGCGGCTACGTCAAAGTCCGCGGCTTGTTGGAGGTTTACGAACGCGGCATCGCCGAGTTCGACGACGAACGCCGCGAGTTCGTGTATCGGCAACGATTCGACAAAGACGTACCGCTCTGTCCCGACGGGCATCCGTTGCTGCACCAGGTTGATGGGGTCGAGTATGTTTACTTCACCGAGGCGGCAGCGGTCATGCGCGTTCGCGCGACAATTGCAGCATTTCGTGATCTCAGCCAGTACGAAGGCTTCAGTTGCCTCGTTCCCGGCGGGCGCGAGAAGTCGCCACAAGTCGAACGCGACTCCGCCGGCAAAGTCGTTTGGGGATGGAAACGTGACACCGCGCCGATTCGCTGGTCGCTGCAACAGAAGCTGTTGACGAGCGGTCAACTCAAGCTGGACGAAGCCTGGCTCAAGCTGCAGAGCGCGGACGATGGCAAGCCAGTCATCGCTCACGCCGGCTCGGTGACGTGGAATGAGCATCGCCGACGTTGGGTGTCGGTCTTCACGCAGCATTTCGGTTCGTCGTTGCTGGGCGAGATATGGTATTCCGAAGCCGACGCTCCTGAAGGTCCCTGGCTGCGCGCGACGAAGATCGTCACTCACGACAAATACAGTTTCTACAACCCCAAGCAACACCCGTATTTCTCGGCGGGACGGTTCCTGTTCTTCGAGGGAACGTTCACGCACACGTTCTCCGGCAACTCCGATCAGACGCCGCGCTACGACTACAACCAAATCATGTACCGCCTGGATTTTTCGGACGCCCGACTGGCGACTGTTCTAAAGTTCGACTGACGCGCCTCCGTCGTCGATTGCCTTTGAGAGGTTGTGAAGAAGTAAGCTCTTCCGGAAATCGCGTTCCTGGATCTTGGAGACCAGAAATCATGCCCGAGGAAACGACGGCGATCTGCCCGCGTGAAGCCATTCAAGGCCAGTTGGATAAACTACGCATCACGCTGGACGCCGAGATTGCATATCGCCTGGAAAATGTCTTCGCGAAGACCACCGGCTGGGGTGCCAAAGGGGAAATCAAACGACGGGCCAGGCTCATTCGGTTAGTCGAACCAATGCTCAAGGAAATGTTGCTGCCGCGAGAGGAAGTGCTGTACGTTGCGAAAGGCGTGCAGTATTCATTCGCCGAAAGTTACCTCATGGGTGCGTTATGGGCCTCGCTGCTGAATCAGACCGTCTTCGTGTTGACAAACCTGCGGCTGTTGATGCTGCGATCTAAGAGCAGCGGCAAGCCCACGCACACGTTTTGGGTCATCTACTACAGCGAGATCGCGGAGTTCAAGCCGACTTGGACCGGAGTGCTCAAGTTGAAACTGCGAGACGGCAAAAGTCTGACGTTCACCGGATTTCCGAAACTCGATCGCAAGGCGATGCCATCCATTTTTCAAGACGCCTTGGACCACTATCGCCGGCAGAACTTTCAACCGGACGTGTCTCAGTCGCGCGAGAACCTTTGCAGCCATTGCTTCCAAGTCGTTCCGAAAGACCAATACATCTGCCGGCATTGCGGCGCCGAGTATTGGACACCTGCCCAACTCGCAATGCGCAGCTTGCTCTTCCCATCCTGGGGCGACTTCGCCATGCAGCACTACGGCATGGCGGTCATGGAGCTCTTCGGTTACGGCCTCAGTTGGATGATCGCCATTGGGGCTTTGACGGGAGACGATCCCATGGAGGGAGCCCTGATTGCTCTCTTTATCTTTGTGCTGGAACATCCGCTGGACGCGGCACTGACACACACAATCGCCAAGAAGGGACTCAATCCGCGCTATGGCCCCAACGCCTGTCGAGCCAAAGCCGCTCAAGGCGACGAAGCAGATGTACTCGATGCGGACGACGTGGAAGAAGTCGATGCGTAGGCCTCTATCGGTCTACTTGGTTTCTTTGATCCGAATGTTGCGAACCTCAATGCGATCGCCGTGGCCGAGGAAGCCGATATGGCCAGAGGTGCGCTTCAGGCCGGGATGCTCGGCACCGTCCAGCGCGCCGTTCTTGGTGGCCTCGTCGAGGTCGCAATCGACGATGGTTTCGCCGTTGAGCACGACTTTAATCTGGCGGCCGCGCACCGTGACTTCTTGAGCGTTCCACTCGCCGAGCGGCTTGAGAAACTCGCGCTTCGCCGGCTGAATGCCGTAGACCGAGCCGTGATACTGATACGGCTTGAGCGTCTTGTGCTTCTCCGCGGTGTTGTCAAGGATTTGCAGCTCGATGCCATCGAGATGCAGGTTTCCTTTGGCTTGATTCGGGCAACGAATGCCGAGACCGTTGTTGGCTCCAGCAGTCAGCTTGAACTCGAACCGGATGATGAAGTCGGTGTATTCCTTCTCGGTCAGCAAGTTACCCGCCGACCCTGGCACACACACGATCGCTTGGTCTTCAACTTTGTGGGCGTCCTTCGCTCCCGTCCAGCCGGCGAGCGACTTGCCATCGAAAAGCGAGACGAAGCCCTCTTCGCTGGCCTGCTTTTCCTCGGCAATCAGAGGCGCGAGGTAAGCCAGCGACAAAGCGGCGACAGAAGTGAGAGAGACCAATCGGTGAAGCATAGAAGAAGCCCTTCGTGCAATCAAAAGAGATGCTGCCACTGGGAAGAATCATAAGTCATCGGCCCAGCGAGTCGCGAATTCCAGCAAACGTTTGAGCGGCAATTCGAAGCCGGGCAGCAGATCGGTATGGTACGTCTGCGCTTCGCGAATCACTCGCTTACGCCGCCCGCTTCGCGTCTTTACCCAGACGGTCAACGTTCCGTCGAACCGATTAATGATCCAATACTCGCGAATGCCGACCGAGAGATATTCGTCTCGCTTGGTCT
>CAZPUJ010000344.1:0-14258 GCA_964589725.1 uncultured Planctomycetaceae bacterium | reverse complement strand
CAACAGGTTCTTCACGCTCTCCACATCCGTGCGGATTTCGGGCTTGCCCCACACCACGACCTGAAACACCTTCTGTTCGTCGAAGAGTTGTCCGACTTCGATGCCCGACAACAGAATGGCCGCCGTTCGTCGAACTTCGCCCGGCTTGATGCCGTGCTTCATGCACTTGTCCAAGTCGGGCTCGATTTCGATGCGTGGCTGCATCGGCGGAGCGTCGACTTTCGCGTTGCTAATGCCGTTCGTCGTTTTCAGCTTGGAGACGACGTCCTTCGCCAATTCTTCGATCTTCAACAGGTCTTCACCATACACCCGGACGACCAGCCCGCGATCTTCACCGGCCACTTCCTGGCCGATCCGGTCGGCGAGGTAGGTATGGACATCATGCTCCAAGAGCTCGGCCGGGGCACTGTTGACGACGTTACGGATAGCCGCCATGGTGGCGGCGTGGTCGGCCGCCGGATCGAGACTGGCCCAAACCTCAGCGGAATTGACGTCCGCGACTTCATCCGATGCCACCGCCCGACCGAGATGGGCGCCGACGGTCTTCACGCCGGCGACCTTGCGAATTTTGCGCCCCATGTCCGCGACCAGTGCGCTCATCGCCGGATGCGAAGTGCCTGGCTTGGCATCGAGACTAATCACCACTTCGGTTTCTTTGAACGATGGGAACAGCGCTTCCTGCCGCACGTTCGGAGCGATCACGGCTGCAGCCACAACAAGCGCCGCCACGACACTGAATGCGACCTTGGGACGGTTCAGGAGCGGAGTCACCAACCCCTCGTAGGCCCGTCGAACGGCACCCGCGATCGCAGGCTCATCGACGCCAAGCTGCTCACGTTTAAACAACAACACCGAGAAGGTCGGTGTGACGGTTAGTCCCACCAGCAAGCTGGCAGCGACAGCCAAAGCGTAGGCATAACCGGCGGGTTGCAGGAACGCTCCGGAAACCCCCTGCAGGAAGAAGACCGGGGCCAGCGCCAGGAGCACGATCAGCGTGGAGTACATCAATACGGTGCGCATCTCAAACATGGCTTCGCGAATCACCCACGAGACCGACTCCGCACTTCCGCGCTCACGATGCTGCCGCAGACGGCGCATAATATTGTGGACGTCGACGACCGCGTCGTCGATGATCGCGACCACGCCGATCAACAGGCCCGCGATGATCAAAAAGTTGACTTGGACGCCGAGCGTGTACAGTACCAGCCCGGCAGTCAACAGCGACGACAGAATCGCGAAAACGCCGACGACAGCGCTGCGCCAATTTCCCAGCAGCACTAGCAGCACCGCGACGACCAGCGCGGCGGAGATCAGCAGTTTGGATGTCATGTTCCCCATTGCCGTTTCGATGTAGGTCGCCGGGCGGAACAGGGTGGCATCCATCTTCATGCCTTCCACCGCCGGAGCCAAGGCTTGCAGCGCGGCTTCGACCTTGTGCGTCACGTCCAGGGTGTTCGCCCACGGGAATTTCTCCACGACCAACATCAACCCTGGGGCGTCGTCCACAAGCGCGTCGCCGATCAACGGCTGATGGTCTTCCACAACCTCGGCCACGTCTTTCAATTGCTTGCCGGTTCCCGCGATCGCAATTTCGGCAAGCTCTTTGGACGACTTAATGGGAGACTTGTGCATGACGGTCAGTCGCTGGTTGGGTGTGTCGATGAACCCACCGGTTCCCGGAACGGATGCATCCAGGAACGTCAATGGCGACGACCACAGCGAATTTCCTGTTGTTTCGATGATTTGCTCCAGCGTGATGTCTTCCTTTTCCAATTGCGCCGGGTCGACGCGGACCTGCAATTGCCGCTCGCGCGCACCCCAAACCGAGACGTTGGCCACGCCCGGGAGACCCATCAAACGCGGTTTGACAGTCCAGCGCGCCAAAACGGACATTTCGATCAGGGACAGTTTCTCCGACGAGAGCCCGATCTTGACACAGCGGTTGGCCGAAGACGTGGGCTGCATCATCATTGGCGGCGTGGCAACCGCGGGCAGCAGAAACACCTGAGTCAGGTGCTCTTGCACCATCTGTCGGGCCGTCAGGATGTCGGTCCCCGGCTCGAAAGTCATTTTGATGGACGAAAGGCCGGGAATCGACTCAGACCGAATCTCTTTCACGAAGGCGGTCCCGTTGAGCATGTCCGCCTCGAGCGGCGTTGTGATCATGGACTCGACTTCTTCGGCGCTCAGTCCTAGTGCTTCCGACTGTATCTCCACTTGTGGCGGCATAAAATCCGGCACAGCATCCACCGACGTGTGACGAAGCTGCATCACGCCGAACATCATCAATACCGCGACGCTCGCCAGCACAAGCAGGCGAACTTGCAGACAGGAACTAATGATCCAACGGAACATCTCAACCTCCGATCGGCTGGCGCCCACAACGTCCATTCGAGACGACAACGAAGATTAGGGACCTCGGCGGAGCTCCTACCGCTGATATCACGGACAACAATTTGAGCCATTACACGTCACACGTCGGGCGACGAAAGCCAGTCTTGGAAGCGAAGCCCGTCAAGGGTGACGACATTACTTGGGGGGGGGTAAAACATGGGGGAACGCGAGGCGAACGGTTCATGAGTTCCTTCAGGTCGCACGGGCCAAGCCGTTGAATCGCCCCGACCTCGTGGCTTCTGAAGGCGAATTCGAGCAAGTGTTGGCGGTAACGTTTTCGGGGAAGTCGATCGTCTTCCAGCGGTCGCTTGCGAGGTGCCCGTTGCCACGCGATCGCTGATCGTGACGGCGTCTGTTTGAGCGCTGCTCCGGGGTACGCGGGTTCGCGGTCGAATTCAGGTCTGGTTAAAAAGCTCATCGTTGGCAAAAAACTCGTCTTTAGAGGAATGTTAATTTTGAGATGCATGCTTAAAATGGAGTATATGAATAATTTGAGTAACTTAAATTCAATGCCTATGACTTACAACGGTGCTTTTCGAAAAAATCGGAGTATTCGTTGTTTTTTTTACCGTCAAGCGTGTTGAATTCGAGTTGGCAGCCACAAACTGCTGTTGATTTAGTGATTTCAGACGACTACGTAGATTTAACGATTGTAGAGTCTGGACTGATTGAGACAAATATTCCATTTTCGTAGTTTACGATGAATCAGACAGCGATGCAAGAAAACGACGTTTGGGAGATGTATTAAATCAAGAAGCGCGCCGGTAGACCTTACGATGTCGACCTGAGCCCACCGAGTTTGCCCACGGCTGGCTATGTCTTGAATCTACGGAACCTGTAGCTCGGGCCCTTGTGGCCTGCGTGATGAGACGTCTGCTTGTTTTCCGACGAATTCAAATTAAACCGGCCACGAGGGCCGGGGCTACAGATTGCCCAAGATAACGAATTGGCCAGCCGTGCGAGTTTGCCTCAGTCGTCTTTACATTTCTCATGTTCGCCCCGAAGTGCCCACAAATACAACTCCGCGAGGCGCGAATTGTGAGGAGTTCAGCGCTGCACTCAGAGATCAAGAAACGGAACCCGTTCGACTCGCTGGCATAGGGACCACTCGCTTGCGAACGCCATCCGCCCGAAACGAAAAAACCCCGGACAAACCGGGGTTCTGAGCACGATTGCGAACCGGTGACAACGCCTGATGGAAGTACCGAAGGTGGGAGTCGAACCCACACACCCAGTGAAGGATACTGGATTTTGAATCCAGCGCGTCTGCCATTCCGCCACTTCGGCTCGCAGGGGGCGACATCTTAAAGGCACGACCGATCGTTGCAAGGTTACTCGGAGCGCAGAAGCGCGGGAGCCGCTGGGGCAAACCCAGTGGCGGGAAGATAAGTCCTGCTGATCGCCATATGCCTTGAGATTTGGTCATGTCGAACAACTGAGTGGGCTGACAAGCCGACAAGCTGGCAGCTTGTCGCTACTGCTTGAGTTTGGTCATGTCGAACAATTGAGTGGCCTGCGCGCCCAAAAAACCCTCGAAGCGGCGGCGCTGGCCGCCGGGGTCGGAGGTGAAGCCCCGTTCGGCCAACTCGAAGTACGCATAGGTCCACGGCATCGTCGTCTCGCGGCCTTGATCGCGAACGGCGACGTCGATGACCACCGCTTCGGTGGCGGTCTGACGCAGGATCGAGCCGCGTTCGCCTTCAATCTCGGCCTTCATCGGGACACCGGCTTGGCTCAGCGCGGCGATCGTTTTCTCGATATCGTCCAGCGCGGCGACTCCGTGCGAGTTGATGAGCGCGGTGAAGTGATTCACGTTGTAGCCATGCGCCAGTACCCACGCTCCGTACTGAGTGGCTCGATTGAGTTTCTCGATATCCGACTTCTCCGGCGTCGGCCACGGCAGGTCGTAGAAAAACCTCATGGCACGATCAAGCAGCTTAGCCTCGTCGGCGGCGGAGTGCTCGCTCAGTGAGCTCAACGCCACTAAGTCGTCATCGGCGAACGGCGCTCGCTGCTGGCGAGCGGCATTCAGCACAATGCGTCGCGCGTCGGCGGGGAGTTCCCAAACTCGCAGTTCCGAGATAAACAGCTTCGGGAAATCGGCGATCGGATGCTGAAAGTGAATCGCACTGAGGTGTTTATCTGGGAAGTCGTAGCACCCGAACGACCGATAGCCGAGCGACTCGATCAAGCGCGAGATCGAAACGATGCCCGCTTGTGGCGACTGGGTACCGAAAGTGCGGAAGGCGATGTGATCGTTGACGAACGTATCTCCGGCGTCGTTCACGATCCGCTCGTAAATGCCGACGTGCGAAACTCGACGGCGGTATGTTTCCCAGAGGCGATCGAAGAGGATGACGGCTCTTTGGTCGCGGGCGTTCGAGGTGGCGATGCGGGAGTGGGGACCGGTTGCAGATGACATGTGGAGGGCCTCCTTGGGGATCGGATGTTGCGACGGGTCGGCTGACGCACACGGATGTTAGAAAGGCACACGGATTTTTAGGTGATACGAACGCCTTTGATGTCCAACTGGTTCTTGCCAAAGTTTACGGCGATGCCAAAACGGAGTTCCAGGTTGGAGAGAAAGGATTGAGTACGGGCGAGATCGAAGATGTCTAAGCCGTCCTTTAGAGCAGTGATAACGCAGACAATGCGCGAATCGACCAGGAGGCAATCAACCGGGAATGTACCGACGGATTGCTCACAATAATGCGGTTCGACTTCCGGTTCGCAGTTCACACTCCGGTTCAAATCGTCCAGAGCTGCCATGATGAGCTTGCGGTACGTCTCCTCGCTGTAGCCAAGGCCAAACTGGCCTTGAGATACGAAAACAACTGTATGTAGTGCTCTCGCGCGAAGCCCTCGCGAAGAGATTTCAACTCGATAACAACCTTCCCCGCAATCTGAAAGTCCGGCAAGAACTTCACGACGCGACGGCCGCGATAGTCCAACCAAACTTCCTCTTTCGACAAGGCCGGAATGCCACGCGCCGCGAACGCCGCAATCAAACCTTGCTGATACGCTTCCTCCGGCAGCCCCAGCCCGACCTGATTCTGCACGTCGTAGAAACATCCCTTGATCGCTGCCGTCAGTTCCTCCTCCACCAATTCCATCATCGGTCTCCACACAAAAAAAACGCTTCCCTCCCGTCATCATCCGCGCCCCTGTCCTCATCCGTGTGCCTTTCTTACATCCGTGTGCGAAAGCCATCTCGCTGATTTCCTCGCTACCACACCGAATTCAACATCACACCGAGAATCCCAACTCACTCAGGCGCCGCCGCATTGACTCGTCCGCTAGCAAGTCTCGAAACTGCCGCACGGCCGGGCGGTCCCAGCGGCTGGCGGGGATCACGAAATCGTAGTGTTCCTGTTTGAGCGGGATGAAGTCCAGTCCGTACATTCGAGCCACCGTGTCGATCGCCACGCCCCAGTCGGCTCGACCTTGAGCAACCGCGGCGGCAACAGCGTTATGCGACTTCGCTTGCACGGCGTATCCCGGTGGCTGCTGTCCATCGAGCAACTGATCAATCAAGATGCGTGTGCCACTTCCCGCGTTGCGATTCACCATCGCGCAGCGTGAGTCCGCCAGCGCGGCCGAGACAGCTTCGACCAACGAATGTCCGGAAAATCGCGGATCGTTTGGGCGGAAAACGATCCCTTGCAACCGTCGATAGCCGACGAGCAACCGCAGACCGCTTGTCAGGAACGGGCGGTTGTACTCGCCGCTGTTGGCGTCGAGCAGATGCATTCCCGCGATGTCGCACTCGCCGCGTTTAACGGCAGTCAATCCTCCGGTGCTGCCGACGTACAGCGACTTTGTGCGGAGACCGCGGCGATGCATCTCGCCCAGCAACAGGTCGAGTCCCACGCAGTGACTGCCGATCACGACGAGATCCGCCGGCTGCAACTCGCGACCGAGCAACGTGACCTCGACTTCGGTGCCCACCTCGATCTGTTCGGTGTACTGTTCGATCGTGATGAATCCGTCGGCCTGACTGAACGTCGTCACCGAACCGGAGCCTTTGCCCATTGGGTACGCCGCGAAGCCGGCTTCGGTGCGCACCAGACTGACGAGCAAGAACTCGGTGCGGCCGCGTTCGGAGTTCACGCGCAGCGGCAATGTCGCGCGAACGGTTTCCCGATCCGTCGGACGGATTGCCAATCCGTTCTTTGAGGGCGTGCCAAGCTCAGACGGATTGGCAATCCATCCTACGAAGGCTCGCAAAACCGGCGCGACGAATTCGTGAAAGGTGAACAGGGCGGACGTCGGAAAGCCCGGCAAGATGACGACCGGCTTGCCGTCGGTCACCGCGAGGCAAATCGGCTTGCCCGGTTTGAGCGCGACGCCGTGAGCAACAATGCCTGGATTGGTCAGTTGCCGAACCACTCGATACGAGATGTCCCCCGCTCCTTTGGACGTGCCGCCCGAAAGCAACACGATGTCGTGATGCAGCGCGGTGTTGAGGGCTTGCTGAAGCTGTTCCGCATCGTCGTTCACGACTCCCAGAAAGATCGGCTCACCGCCGAGTTCCTCGACAGCCGCCGTCAGGGTTGGCCCGTTGCTGTCGAATACGGTTCCCGGTCGCGGTTGTGATCCCGGCGGAATGATTTCATCGCCAGTCGACAAGATCGCGACGCGCGGCCGACGGAATACTTCGACAAAGTTTTTGCCGATCGCGGCCAACACGCCGATCTCGCGCGATGTCAGGAATGTGCCAATTCGCAACACGGTCTCGCCGCGCGCGATGTCGGTTCCGGCAAAGGTGATGTTCTGCCCGGCGGTCACGGGACGGCGAATGTGAAGGCCAGGAGTCGCGAGTTGAGAGTTCACGGTCGCCAGAGATTTGGCTGGACTCTGGACTCTGGACTCTGGACTCTCGACTCTCAACTCCGTGTGTTCGATCATCACGACGGCGTCGGCTCCACGAGGCAACATGCCTCCGGTCGCGATTGTCGTCGCCACGCCTGCTTCCACGATTTGTCGTGGAGCGACCCCCGGCGAGAGCACCTCCGCGTTCAACCGCAATCGTCGCACGGTTTCATCCGCCGCTCCGAAAGTGTCGGCCGCTCGGACCGCGAAGCCATCAACATTCGAGCGATCAAACGCCGGGACATCGACCTCCGCTCGCACGTCGTCCGCCAAGAGGCGTCCCAATGCCGCGGACAACGACACCAACTCGTGGCCGAGCGGTTCGAGCCGCAAGTGCGATAGGAATCGGCGCATCGCCGTGTCGCGGTCGATGACCTCCAGGAACTGATCCTGACTCGCCAGTCGCTGCCAGTCGGTGGCGTTGTTCTGATCAGACATGGATCACACCGGATCGTACAAGAATATTTCGATCGTTGCGCCCGGTCCGTACCCTTCCAATTCCGCCGGCACGATCACAAAGCCGTCGGCTCTCGTTGTCGAGGACAGGATCGAGGCGCCACTCGTCGAGATCGGCTCAACACAACCGGCCTCGAGCCGAACGCGGCAGTAATCGACACGACCGATCGCCGACACGATCTTGCTCCCGACGACCGCTGGACGCTTCGCGTACGGCCAGTCGGTCGAACGACCTCCCATTTGACGAATCGCACGGCCCGCGAAGAAGTCGCATGCACACAAGCACGACACCGGATTGCCCGGCAATAGAAAGACCAACACGTCACCGATGCGTCCGATGCCGGTCGGACTTGACGGCCGCATTGCTATTCCGTGAAACGCCAATTCACCGACCTCGGACAGCACGGCCGGAGCATGATCTTCCGCTCCGACGCTCGATCCACCGGACACGAGAATCACGTCCGCACCCAATTCGGTCAAAGCGACTCGGATCGCCTCACGATCATCCGGCACACGCCGCATCGATTCGATCTGGCCGCCGTCTCGTTCGATCAACGCTCGTAGAATGCTGGAGTTTGCATCGAAGATCGCGAACGGCCCACGCGGCGCGCCCGGTGCGACGATTTCGTTGCCGGTCGAGATCACTCGCACGCTCGGCCGTCGAACGACATCCACAACACAGCGGCCAATCGACGCGATCAATCCCAAATCCTGCGGCCGCAATCGTCGTCCGGCATCGAGCACCGCTTGCCCCGCGGCGACATCTTCACCGCGTCGTCCCACGTTGCGGCCGGGAGCGACCGCTGCCGTGAACTCGACGCGATCGTCGATTTCGCGAGCGAACTCCGCCGGCAACACGGCGTCGGCACCCGCCGGCAACGGAGCACCGGTCATAATCCGCACCGCCGTTCCAGAAATGACTTCGCCAACAAACGAGCGTCCCGGAAGCGACTGCCCGAGCACTCGCAACGACAGCGGGTTGTAGTCTCCGGCGCCTGTACTCTCCTCGCCGCGAAGGGCATAGCCGTCCATGGCCGAGCGATCAAACGGCGGCACGTCAAGTTGCGCGATCAACGCAGCGGACAGCACTCGCCCACGCGCCTCGGCTAACGGCACCAATTCTCGGGGCAACGGTCGCACGTGCGTGTCGAGCCATCCCAAAACACGCTCGACCTTCGTCCGCTCGCGAAAGCCACGCATCCGAACATCGTCGAACGAGTCAGGCATCTTGTTCCAACGTCACCAGCCGCAAGACCGCTTCGTAATCCTCTCGCCGATTCAGATTCAGGAGCGATTGTAGCTGGGGGTCGACTGCCCGCAATTCGTCGACGGGGATCTCGTGGGAATCGCAATCCTGAATCAAGAACAGCGGCCGCAAGCGATTGCCGGACACCAGACCGCGAATACGTTCCACCAGCGACGTCCGATACACCCCTGCCAACGGATGATGAAACTCCCCCTCGCAGGGGACAACCAGATCGTGTGACCCTAATTGACGAATCACTTCCGTAATGAACTCCGGCCGCAGCAACGGAACATCGCATGCTGAGACATACGCGGCTTCAACTTCGCCGGCCAACGCCTGTAACCCGATCATCATGCCGGCCAGTGGACCGAGATGTTCGTGCTCGTCGCGCAATACGCGAATGTCCTGCGGCAACGGCGGCACCTCTTGGTCTGGCGCGGCAACCACGACCACCGGCGAAACAACTTTTCGCAACAGTCGGACGACTCGCGGCAGCATAAGTTCCCCCCCGAGCGGCAACGACAGTTTTGGTCGCCCCATGCGGGAACTCTTGCCGCCACATAACACGATACCACCAACTCGCATGGAGATGTCCCTTATTTTCATGCGCGTCATGCGCGATAGCTTTCGCACACGGATGGTACAAAGACACACGGATTCTGACTTTATCGGTGTGCCTTTCTGACATCCGTGTGCGTCAGCCGGACTTTCTGTGGCTATGCTCGCCCCCAATCCTTCGGTGGATATCAATTGAGCGACTTGCGACCGCCATCTAAACTAATCCGCATGACAGCAGAACCTTGGTATCAAGACGGGCTGCAGTTTACCTGCACTGGCTGTGGAAATTGTTGTACCGGCCCAGCCGGTCTTGTTTGGGTGACGGAAGAGGAAATCACTCGCATCGCCGAATTCCGTGTTCAATCCGTCGGGGAAATTCGGCTCTTTCACACACGGCTGATTGGACAGAAGATCTCGTTGACCGAGTTCGCCAACGGTGATTGTACGTTTTTTGATCCAGCCACTCGGAAATGCCAAGTCTATCCTGTCCGGCCAACTCAATGTCGCACTTGGCCCTTCTGGCACTCCAACTTACGAAACCAAGAAGCTTGGGAAAAGATGCAGCAGGAATGCCCCGGAGCTGGCCAGGGTCGTCTCGTTCCACCCCAAGAGATCGAAGCTCAGTCAAGCCGAATGGAGCTGTAAGGCAGAGTTCACCAACTCCGCAAGCGACATGGACTTTGCCGATTTTGCGGCTTGGACTAAAGATTCCGGTTGCGTCGAGCCGAAGAACCTTACGATGGAGAAGACTGCCCGACTTCCGGTTTGGATCGACCATCTTCCGGCAAGTATCGCCAACCGCCACTTGACACTAAATCAAGTTTGCGACTACTGTTGTGGCCCAACCTTGGCCTCTCCAGTGGCCCCGAGTGGACCGGCGACTCTTGGCAGGAGATTTGCGACGTGACCAAGAAAGAAATCGTTAAAGCCATCTCTGACAAGATTGGACTCACGCAACTGAAGACGAAGGAGATCGTCCAACAAACCTTCGACGCGATCGTGGAAACGCTCGTCGAAGAACGACGCATCGAGCTTCGCAACTTTGGTGTCTTTGAAGTGAAAAAACGTGCCGCACGGAAAGCACGCAACCCCCGAACGGGCGAGCGAGTGGATGTGGCTGAGAAGTACGTCGTGACTTTCAAGCCAGGCAAGGAGATGGAAGAAAAAGTCAGGTTGCTGGAAGAGGCCGAAGCCGCGAAGATGCGAGCCGAAGCCGCGACCTCCGCTCCACACGCGGAACCGTTGCAAGTCCCGTAATGGATTGAACCGCCAACGAAATGCTGGCACGTCGGAAATCGTTGTGGTGTTGAATGTCGATGTCAGGGAGGACATCCATGCGAAAGCTCATTTGTCTCGGCCTGCTGCTGGCGACCGTCACGGTTCAAGTTGGTTGCATCGTGCCAATTTACTCCTCGGATCCTGCCATTCGAGCCCGCCAACTGATCTACGTGTCGGAAGGCCTACGGCATATTAACGATATTTGGGAGCGGATCTGGGGCCTTGATATGCCTGATGTCGCCACCCCCTACCGCACTCACGGCGGAGTGATCTGATCGGAGTCGGTGGCAACCGCTCGTCAAAGTCGACTTGCCGTTGCGACCGCCGAAGTTCTCAGCCAAGTTGCTGAAGACAGCGCGCCGTTGCTGGCCTAATAACTCGCCATTACAGTTCGCGGCGTGAAGACGCTGGAAGTCACACTCAACCGACTCCGCTTGCGAAACCCGATCTTGGTCGCTTCGGGCACTTTTGGGTACGCGCGCGAAATGCAGTCATTCGCCGATTTCGCTCGGCTGGGCGGCATTATTCCCAAGACGGTCACGCCGCTGCCTCGCATGGGCAACCCGCCACCGCGAACGGTCGAGACCGCCTCCGGCTTGCTGAACTCGATTGGCCTCGACAACGACGGCTTGGACGTATTTCTCGAGAAGCATCTCAACGACTTGCTGGGCTTGGGGACGGCGGTCATCGTCAACATCGCGGGGCATGATGTTTCCGAGTTCGGTGTCCTGGCGAAGCGGCTTGACCAGTACCGCGAGATCGCCGCGCTGGAGCTCAACATCTCGTGCCCCAACGTGAGCGGCGGGATCGACTTCGCCACCGATCCGAAGTTAGCGGCTCGTGTCGTCAGTGAAGTTCGGGCCGCCTGTGAATTACCGATCATCGCCAAGTTGACTCCCAACGTGTCCAACATCGTCGACATCGCCGCGGCCGCCGCCGAAGCCGGAGCCGACGCCGTGACCTTAATCAACACGCTCCAAGGAATGGCCGTTGATTGGCGGCGCCGCAAGCCAATTTTGGGCAACGTTCTTGGCGGCCTGAGCGGTCCGGCGATTAAACCGATCGCGTTGCGAATGGTCTATCAAGTCTCGCGCGCGGTGCGGATTCCGATTATTGGCGTCGGCGGAATCCAGTCGCTTGATGATGTCATGGAGTACCTCGTGACGGGCGCGACCGCCGTGCAAATTGGAACTGCAAATTTCTATGACCCGACGCTGGCGTGCCGACTGGTCGATGAATTGGCTCGCGCGGTCGAGGCCGAAGGTTGCTCGCACGTCAACGAGATCATCGGCACTTTACAAGCTTAAAAAGCAATAGCCCGCCAGAAGGCTAAGAAACAGACTGCTCGATGCTAGCGACATCGCGTTTTCAGGCGCAACAAGCGTTCGCGACAACACGATACTCCACAGGTCTTAGCCTGCTGGCGGGCTGTTGTTAAAAAGTGGCTGTTTGCTGCGAACGCTATCCTTCGCAGGGCGACGTTTGACACATTTGGAGGACCCTTCACACTAACCCGAAGCGTAAGCGAGGGAAGAGGTAACAGATCCTCGCTTACGCTTCGGGTTAGTGTCAGACTCGAAGGTGCGAGGTATAAAAGGACGGTTTCGCGATCCGTCCAGCAATCATGTTCACCGAGGACCGACGATGCGAGTACTTTCCGGCATTCAGCCGACCGGACGCTTTCACTGGGGCAACTACTTCGGAGCGATCCGGCAATACATCGCGTTGCAGGACAACGAGCAGGCTTATTACTTCATCGCAGACCTGCACGCACTCACAACCGTTCGCAACCGCGAGGCTTTGCGAGGCTTTTCGCGCGACGCGGCGCTCGACCTCTTGGCGCTGGAGCTTGATCCGAACAAGGCGACGTTGTTTCGGCAGTCCGACATTCCGGAAGTGACCGAGCTGACGTGGCTGCTGGCCACGTTGACGCCGATGAGCCTGCTCGAAAAGTGTCACGCGTACAAAGACAAGCTCGCGAAAGGTCTGGCGGCGGATGCGGGATTGTTCACATATCCGGTGCTGATGGCCGCCGACATCTTGGCGTACGACAGCAACATCGTGCCGGTCGGCGTCGATCAGGTGCAGCACATCGAGGTCACTCGCGACATCGCCGTGAAGTTTAATTTGACCTACCAGCGTGACGTCTTCGTGTTGCCGGAAGCTCGCGTGCTTGCCGAGACCGCGAAAGTCGTTGGCATCGACGGCGAGAAGATGTCCAAGAGTTACGGCAACACGATCGAACTGTTCGACGATCCGAAGAAACTCCGCAAGAAACTGATGTCCATCAAGACTGACTCCACCCCGGTCGAAGACCCCAAGAATCCGGAAACCTGCTCGGTCTTCACGCTCTACAAGCTGTTCGCATCACCCGATCAACAAGCCGAACTATCCACTCGTTACCGCGCCGGTGGCATGGGGTACGGAGAGGCGAAACAAAAACTCTTCGAGGTGGCCGACGCCTTCTTTGGTCCTGCGCGCGAACGGCGCGAGAAGCTCGCTGCCGACCCGAGCACCGTCGAAGACGTATTGCAGGCCGGAGCGAAGCGTGCTCGCGCGAAAGCTCAAGAGGTTCTTGATCGTGCTCGCGATGCCTGCGGGTTGTCGAAACGCCGTCAGTGATCCGCGCCCCTCAAGTGTCCGGGCAATTCTGGGGCAGCGATTCAGAACTCGATCGTCACTGGTTCCCCGGCGACACGAGCGCGCGTGCCGAGCGCTCGCCAGAGGTTGAGGTCGATCTTTTCGTTGACCGAACGAGCGGAACCGTCCAGCAACACGGACTGCACGATGCCCGGATGATAGCTGCGCGAGGTCACGGCGGCGTACGTTCGTTGCGTGAGGTGCGAGCCTTCTTGTCGCGAGTTGTAATCGATGTCGTATGTGCGACCGTCGGTGTGCGTGTACGAGACGAACGTATTCGGACGAAAGACGGTCGTCAGTCCTTCGTGATGCACTCGGCCGTCACACCATTCAGTGTGGCCAGTGTTGTCATTCGTGTTCGGACCAAGCTTGAACTGAGCTCCCGCAGCGAATGCGGTCAGAGCGGCGGGTGACGCCGGAGGCGTCGGTCCGGGATCGGTCGTGTTGCGGAAGTACGGCGTGAACGCTTTGACCTCGGATGCCGCCAGTGTGAAGCTCAGGCCATCTCGAATGGCTGACAAGCTCACGCCGCTGTTCATGAACGCGATGCCGTCGCCCCCTTGTCCCGTCGCCGGATCCCAGATCAACCACGATCCCAGGTTAAATCCGTAGGTCACAGGACGTGTGTACGCGAGGCCCATCGTATCCACACGCACGGCATTGTTGGCGTCGCTGGGACAAAAGTAGGTTCCAATGATCAACAGCGGAACGCCGGTGTTGCGATTCACGGGAGCATCCCAAGCCACCGTCAAGTTGACCTGCTTGTAGGCGTTGCCTCCTTCGAGGTACGGCAGGAGGCGACCGTGAATCGACC
>CAZPUJ010000343.1:0-4475 GCA_964589725.1 uncultured Planctomycetaceae bacterium | reverse complement strand
TCCAGCACGCCGAAGCGCATGCCGGCGCTGCCGATCAGAGTGCTCGTGATCGTCGACGAATCAGCCGAGTCTTCAACGAAATCGACCTCGCTAGAGGTCTCCTTCAACGCCTCGGTGCGCGGAATCGACGCACGTTCGGCTGGAGCCACGATCGCGGCGCCGTCGCCCTGGAACCGCAACAAAAGCGGACCTAGCTTGATGCGATCATCGTGGTTCAACAAAGTCCGCTGCGTAATCTGCTTGCCATTGACGAACGTCCCATTGCCACTTCCCATGTCCTCGATGAAATACTGATCATCCTCTTTGATGATCTGGGAATGACGGCGAGAAACCGTGTTCGAATCGAGCTGAATGGTACAGGCCGGATGACGGCCAAGAACCGTCTCACCTTCGCCAATCGGGTGAGCAACAGCTTTGCCACCTTGAAGCACGAGCAAAGTCGCCATGACTGCGTTTCCCAAGCCAACGAATGCAGAGCGGATAAATGACCAAGCATCGCCGAGACGGCCATGTGCAGAAGATCGTAAGTGCCTCCGTGCGACACTGCAATAAGTCGGCATTCCCGGAACTGCGCGGCGTGGCAAGCCGCTGATCGCGAGCGAGTTCGACGGAGCCAGTTTCTTCCTGGGCTGGGGAAGTGAATTGCCCCCTGCGCGTTACCGATCCGCCTGCAGCAACCGGGCTTTGCTGGGGTCGTTTTTCCAATTGAACTTGGCGGCAAAGTCGGCGGGGGAGTAGGTCTGCTGGTGACCGTCTTTGGTGAGGGCCACGTAGACGATGTGTTGTTCGATGCCGTTGCTGCCGCGGTAGTGGCCGTCGGCGCTGATGCAGACGTGGTGGCCGCCGACGATGTGGGGATACAACGCGCCGATCTTGACGTTGCGTTTGGCGTCCAGCCCTTGCAGTGGGAGGTAACCGAACAACCCGGTGAGAAAGCGGCGGCGGTCGGGATGCCATTGGATCGGTGTGCCGTAGCCGAAGACGGTGACACCTTCGCGGGCAGTCAATGTGCGATAACCGACTTCACCAACGGAGCCGGCGAGCAGTTGTTTGCTGTCGCCTGACCAGGCCACGCTGACGCCTGACATGCTGAATTGTAGGATCGGATCGCTCACCTTGGCGGACTTCAAATCGAGTACGCGAGTCCCACCATCTTGGCCAGCGAAGGCGAGGTATTTCTCATCGGGGGACCATGCAAGGCCCGTTGGGCCTGATGCACAAGGTGAGGGGAGTCGTGGGAACTCACCTGCCGCTTTGCCGGTCGCTGACAGCCAGATACGGATGATGTCATCGTTTCCGCAGGTCGCCAGGCGTTTGCCGTCAGTTGACCAGACAACGGATTGAACCGCGGTCGGATGCTGAATCATGTGGAGTTGTTCCCCGGTTGCCGCGTTCCACAGCCGCACCGTTTGGTCTTTACTGCTCGACGCCAGCATCTTCCCATCGCTCGACCAATTGACGGCGGTGATGGTGCTGCCATGTCCCAACAGTGCGCGGTGATTCTGATAGGTGGCGGTATCGACGAGGTGCAAGACGCCCTGCGGAGACGTCCAATCGAACACCGCCAGCCATTCGTCCGTCGGAGACACAAGCGACTGCCCATTCGGCAAGTCCTCCACCCGTTTCACGAATGCGCCTGAGTCAGCATCCCAAACGGTCAATCCCGTTCCCTGGTGAAGTCGGAGTTCTTTACCACTGGCCGACAGGTTGCTGACTGTGCTTGCCAATTGAGGGTTGCCCATGTGCGCGGTCGTGCTGATCAGCGTTCCGGTGGTCGAGTCATGTAGTTCCAAGCGATTGAATGGAGCGACGGCGATTTCTGTTCCGTCTGGCGACCACGCGACTTTGAGGCTTTGAGCGCCGAGCGAGGTATCGAGCAGTTTGTCCCCTTTCGCGGCGTCCCAGACCATGAGTTTTCCAGCATTCCCGACACAGGCCAATCGCGGCCACGCCGCATGTTTCGTGGATAACGTGCCTGCGCCAGCAGGTTCCCAACTGAGTCCGAAGATCGCCCCCATTTCGGGACGCAGTTCAAGCAACCGTTTCTTGGTTGCGGTCTCCCATATCTTGATGACTCCTTCGTTGCCGCCGGTGGCGAGCCAATTGCCGTCAGGGGACCATGCTGCGGCAAGCAACATACGTTCGACGCTGTCGAACTCGGCGGTGGGTTCGAGTGATTGCGGTTTCCAAAACTTGATGCCGCCGGCTTGGTCCACGCTTGCGATCTGTGAACCATCTGGAGACCAGCAGCCGGTGCGGTATTCAGCCGTGCGTTGTGATAAGCGCACGACGCCGCGCATCGGGTCGATCAAACCCATGCGAGTCAGATGTGCTGCTGCGATCAATCGGCCGTCTGGTGACCAGGCCACAGAGCGGCCACTTCCGTTGGTGAGCACCAGCCGTTTCAGCAACCGACCGGTCGGAACATCGAACAGTGTGACCGAATGCCCCACATTGCTCGTCGTGGCCAGAGTGAAACCGTCGGGCGACCAGGACACGTCTTGAATCTGACCTTCTTCACCGAGAAGTACACGATCCAGAACGAGCACTGGTGCGTCGGCAACCTCTGCGATTCTCCAAATGCGAACCGTGTCGTCACTCTCACCGACGGTGGCGATGGATTGTCCGTCGGGACTGTAGGCCAAGCTCGTGATGTTTCCCGTGTGTCCGCCGACCTCGATGGACCAGCCGCGGAGTCCGGGGATGGGGGCGGGGAGGCTGACGGTGGCTCGGTTGCTGATTGCCTTGTTCGGTTTCGTCGGCAGCGGTGCCGCCGGGATTTCGACGCGCGGCACCTTGACCGCCAGCGGCACCGACTTGCTGGTCTTGGCGATCGCCGTTTTCGCGGTGGCCGGTGCCGGCTTGTCCGGTTCCACAGGAATCGCTGGCGGAGCCTCCATCCGTTTCGGAATCACCACTTCGGACGCCAACTTCGTCGGCAGGTAGTCCTTGCCGTCAGCCGCGAGATGCACATCCGGCCGCAGCTCATGGAAGGCGATGATCCCCTCGGACGTGTAGCGCCGCAGTTTCTCATCACCGAAACCCAATGTGAGCGTTCGCAGGTTCGGCAGCTCGGCCAGCGATCGCAGCACGGCATCGGTCGGTGCGCCCGCATAACCTAGAACCGTCAGTTCGGTGAGCAGGTGCAGTTGACGGATCGAGTCGTAGCCAGCCGCTGTGAGTCCCACTTCACTGAGAACATTCGAATAAACGGTCAGCGCAGTCAGCTTGTCTCGCAGTCTGAAGAGTTGGCCGATGTGCGCGTCATCCGTGGGCGAGACCACGCCCAGCCGCTGGAGCCGAGGTAGCTCAAGCAAGATCGACACTCCGTCATCGGTCAGTTGATCGCCACTGCACCCGACATCTCGCAGGCGACGAAGTTTCGCCAGCGGCATGAGCGTTTTCGACTGGCCGCCGAAATTCGGAAGCACGACCAGCGCCAAGTCAGGAAAACGCTCGCCGATTGTGCGCAGCCCAGCATCCGAAATCGAGTTGAGAGGCTGGAGTTGAAGTTCTTTCAGCCGCGTCCCCGGTGGCAATTGCTCAATCCCAGCATCACTCAGCTTTCTCGCATCCTTCGAACCCAGGGTGAGCGACTCGAAGTGTGGCCAGCCGGAAATTCGCGCAAACACCTCGTCATCCACGGCAGTCATTTGGACTTCCAGTCGTCGAAGCGAGCGAACTCCCCGCAGCGAGTCGAGACCGCGGATCGTGATCTGAGGAGAGTTAGCAAGGCTCACCCATTCCAGTCGTCGGCAGCCCGCGAGATTCGCCAACTCGTCGTCGGTGAGGTCTGGCATGTTGTTAAGATGCACCACCTTCACGATGAATGGCGGCGGCGGAAGCGGGCCCTCGACGAGTGCTACGATTTGCCCCTGCTCGTCGGCGAGTTCAACGCTGCCCTTTCGCGCCAACGCCCACTCGGCCGCCTTCCGCTCGGCGGCGAAGTCGATGGGGCCGAGGTCGGACATGTCGGCAGCGGCCGTGGCGGGCGTAGCCGAAGTCGTGAGACTTCGGGGCGAGGTGGATTTCGAGGTCGATTTCGGATCGTCGGAAGTCTCACGACTTCCGCTACGGTCATCGGGGACCGTGACCTCGGTGACGCTGCCGTCCTTCTTGGTAATCTTGATGATGATTACGCCGCACAGCACGACCGCCGCGAGGCCGCCGAGACACAGGCCGAGTGTCTTGAACCACCCACGGCGTCCGCGTGCCGAGTCGGAAGTGCCTGGCTTCTTCGCTCGCTTCGTCGTTGGCGGCAGCGCGGACCGCGTCGGCCCGGAGAACTCCTGCGCGAAGTCGAACTGGTCGGCTTCGCTGCTCGACGCTGCGGACTCGTCGGTCTCGGTGCTCGATGCCGGCGCGTAGAGCATGGTGGGAGTGTCGGCCGGGTTGGGACTGTTGGCGTCAGGCGTTGTCTTTGAGCTCGGCGAGCGGGGTGGCGTCAGCCCCCCGGTCTTGCTGCTGACATCCGG
>CAZPUJ010000342.1:0-4332 GCA_964589725.1 uncultured Planctomycetaceae bacterium | reverse complement strand
TGAGACGAGCTTGATGAACTTGGCCGATGGAAGCCGAGGCGATCGGCGTGAAATCAAATTCCGCGAACAGTTCCTCCGGAGGCTGGCCCAACTCGGCCTGAATGATTCGGCGCACGACCGCACTCGAATCCGGCGGCGTGTTTGCCTGAAGCTGACTCAACTCGGTCACCAGCGGCTCAGGCAACAGATCGGGACGAGTGCTGAGAATCTGCCCCAGCTTGATGAACGTCGTGCCGAGTTCCGTCAGAGCGAGCCGAATCCGCGCCTCTTGAGTCAGCGTGTTGAGCCTGGTCCCATCAAAGCTCACCAGCCGTGACTGGAGCCATTCGTACTTCAGACCGCCCAGCCAATCCGCCAAGCCATACTTCGCCAGAACGGAAATGATCTCCTGAAGCCGCCGAGCACTTCGTTCGATCCTTGAAATCGATTCCAACAGCATGATGCGCTCTTGCGGGTAGCCACGCTCGCCAAGAGCGTGGTGTTTTCGCGAATTCATCCACGCTCTTGGCGAGCGTGGCTACCCACCTTTCGTTGCCGGTCCACTTACGCACGTGGTTCGTGGAGCTTCGTCTCGAGAAGTTCCACGCGCGAGATCAAGGCTTCCACCTCCTCCGAACGAGCCACACGCAACGATTGCAGCAGCTTGTCGAGCCGTTTATCGATGAGGGCTTCCAATTCGTTCCGAGCTTGTTCGCTGACCTTCGCGACCCCCGACTTGAGGATGCCGAGTTGAATGAAGGCATGATCGATGCGGCGATCAATTTCCGATTCCAAATCACGACGGGCCTCGCCCGCCTTGTTGACCAATTCCTCTTGGAATTGCTGCGACTGCTCCTGGGTGAGTTGAGCGCGCGCTGAGATCTCTTTCCCCAGTTCAAGAACCTTGTCGCGAGTCAGGCTGGCGAATCCCATTCCCATATAGAGCGATTGCTTGATCAAATCGAACATCATCAGGTCTCCTGCGGTGGTTTCAGCACACTTGCTAAAGCAAGCGGCGCGCCACCGAGTAGAGGTTATCTGGAACACGCCGTCGTTGACCATCCACATTCCCTGTTGGCGAGATGCTAGTGCTCACCGCAGCAGCGCCGGATTTGCGAAGTTCGCCCCCGGTGGCAAGGCTGCCTTATCACGCGCTCTCGGCAGGCACAGCCGGTAAGCTATCCATCATCCCGTTTCCAAGGAGACCAGCGATGAGCCTTCGCATCACCAGTAACGCATTTCTGCCGGGCACACAGATTCCGACAGACTACACCGGAGACGGAGCTGCTCGATCGCCTCCGCTGAGTTGGTCCGGCGTTCCCGACGACACCGAGGAATTGGTTTTGATTTACTCCAACGTGAAGGCCGGCAGTTTGACGATCTCGCCGCCCTTGAGCGCCGACTGGTGAGCACAGATGCCGACGCAGGTCCAGTTCGCGCTGAGCGTCGCGTTGGGCCACGGATTGCGGTCGTCGCGCAAAGCGGAGACGAACTCATTCACCAAGTGCGGGTGCGAGCCGCCGTGGCCGCCACCTTGGATGAAAGAGAGGTGCTCGGAGTCGTGAATCTCCGATGGCAGCGTGAACTTGCGGATCGGTTCTGGTAACAGGTGCGCGTAGTCCGGCACGGTGACTTTCGTCGGAATCTCCGGCTCGGCCTTCTTTGCGGTGTGAATGACGTGCGGTTCGTGTTCGACCAGCGTCCATTCAAACGACTTCTTCGTTCCGTAGACGTCGAAGCTCTCGCGATACTGACGAGCCACGTCGTAAAGGAACCGCCAAATGTGAGCGGTCACGTCGCTGTCCTTCACCTTGATGTGACACGACTCGACCGCGAACTTGTTGCCGGACTTCTGAGCGATGTCGTCGCGAACCGTTCCCGAACCGAAACACGACACGTATTCGGCTCGTCCGTTGACGAGACCAAGGCACGGGCTGACGACGTGCGTCGCGTAGTGCATCGGGATCATCTTCTCCCAGTACGACGGCCAGCCATCCATGTCTTGCGGATGCGATGCGGCGAGATGCTGAATCTTGCCGAGTTCACCCTTTTGGTACATCTCTTTGATGAACAGAAACTCGCGCGAGTAAACGACCGTTTCGGCCATCATGTAATTGAGGCCGGTCTTCTTCACGAGTTCGCAAATCTGCTGGCAGTCGTCGACCGTCGTGGCCATCGGCACGGTACACATCACATGCTTGCCAGCCTTCAGAGCTTCCAGCGACATCCGGGCGTGTTCGGAGATCGGACTGTTGATGTGGACAAAATCGACGTTCGGGTCTTTCAGAACGGCGGCAAAGTCGGTGAACCGTTTCTCGATCCCAAACTGCTCGCCGACTTTGTCGAGCTTTTCCTTATTCCGCTGGCAGATGGCATAGACGTTGGCATCCGGATGAGCCTGATATATCGAAATGAACTCAGCTCCGAACCCGAGCCCAATCATCGCAACATTGACCGGCCTGGTCATGGAAGGTCTCCTTTAGTGATGAAATGAACCATCAAGCGAGAAGACCAACATAACCAGAAAATCCAAGGTTCGCACCATTCACCAACCTGATATTTCAAACTCGTCTCGCGTTGGGACCGATGGCTGGGCACCTCGGCGAGTCACCGAGATCGCCGCAGCCACATTCGCCCAACGCGCGCCGTCGAACAACGATCGACCTTCGGACAGCGCCGTGGCCAGCACGCCGTTGAAGACGTCTCCGGCGGCGGTGGCGTCGATGGCATCGACTCGCGGAGCAGGAATGTGCTCAACTCGCTCGCCATCGAGCACGCAGCAGCCCTGCTCGCCACGAGTGATGATGACTCGCGAACAACCGGCGGCTTGCAGTTGCCGCGCGGCGGCTGTGGCTTCGTCGTCGGAGCGGACTTCGCGGCCAGTGAGCAGCGCGGCTTCGGATTCGTTGGGCGTCAGCACGTCGATCAGCTTGAGACCAATCGCAAACAGAATCTCGCTCGTGGCGGGGGCGGGATTCAGGATTGTCGTCAGACCGTATTGCTTCGCGCGGCGCAAACCGGCGACGACAGTTTCCAACGGCGACTCCAAGCAGGCCATGAACACGCGAGTATTTCGCCACACATCGTCCGGCACGGCGCGGACATCGTCGGGACGCAGGTGATAGTTCGCTCCTGGAGCAACGCTGATCAGGTTCTGTCCGCGTGCATTCACCATGATCAAAGCGACGCCGGAGGCTTGCCCTTCGACGACCTTGATCCACCGACAATCGAGGTTCTCACGACGCAAGGCATCAAGCGATTCGCGGCCGAACGAGTCGTCACCGACGGCGGCCAAGAAAGTCACAGGATCGCGACTGGATCGAGCGGCGGCGACGGCTTGATTCGAACCCTTGCCGCCCCCCGCGCGATAGAGCTCGCCGCCGAGCACAGTCTCGCCGGGAGCCGGCAGACGCTCGGAACGAATCACCAAATCGGTGTTGATCGAACCAAGGACGATGATCGGACTGGACATCGAATGAACCTCACGTGTTTCGCTCGCTCCTAAGCTGCACTGCGCTCGTTCCCAAGCTCCGCTTGGGAATGCTGTTTTCGAAACTCCGTTTCGGGGGACTCATGAGCGTTGTTCCGATCCGCGAACCAGAGCTTCGACGAGACATTCCCAAGCGGAGCTTGGGAACGAGCGGTCGCCACGACTTTAGCGGCCACGAGGGCCGGAGCTACGGTACGGCAGCGGGGATGTTTTTCATCAGCGATAAGATCGGGTTCAACGCCACTTGGCCGAGTCCACAAATCGACGTTTGTTCGAGAGTCTCGCCCAGCGCGGGAAGTTCTTGCAGATCTTTCGCCGGGCGCGAGCCGGCTTGCACCGACTCCAACAAATCGACGGCGTGCTGACTGCCGAGACGACACGGCACGCACTTGCCGCACGATTCGTTGCGGAAGAAGCGGACGATGTTCGTGGCCAACTCAAACAAGTGATGTTGTAGGCCAATCACGATCACCGCACCGGTGCCGAGCATGCTGCCGGCCTGCTTCATGGCGTCGAAGTCGAGCGGCGTATCGGCCTTGTCCGCCGGTAGGAAGTTGGAACTCGCACCACCGGGCAAGAATGCTTGCAGCGGTTGTCCGTCGCGCATTCCGCCCGCGAGTTCGATCAATTCGGTGACCGTCGTGCCCATCGGGATTTCGTAGACACCGGGGCGAGCGACGTCACCGGAGACACTGACAAACTTCAAGCCCGCGAAGCCGGGCTTCGCTTGCGACCGCCACCAATCGGCTCCGTGATGCACGATCGACGTCGCGAAGGCGAAGGTCTCGACGTTGTTGACCAACGTCGGCTGGCCCCACAGCCCGTACTGCCCCGGATACGGCGGCTTGTTTCGCGGCTCGCCC